>CAZRNJ010000026.1:0-17057 GCA_964601385.1 uncultured Bacteroidales bacterium
AGATGATAATACCAAGATGATCAGGCGCGCACCACGGTACATGGGGATAGCCATTATCCGTATTTCAACATGACCTTGACGATGCACAAAAAGGTTATTTTATTTTCCGGAAATTTTGGAATTATTCATCCGATTTTGTAACAACGATATATCTTAAATCCCAGCCATTAATGGGGACGCATCAGGCCAGCACCGATCCGCAGATAAAGATACAGGGATTGGGCTGCCAGGCAATGATCATTCATCCGGTTAAGACCGCACAGCCAGTGAATAATGAACTTGGCGGTACGTTGAAACAATATTTTTGTGATTCGTCCGGATCAGCCGTTATGTCTATTAATATGAACGATTATTATCGTGCCGCCCGCAGTGGCGAAACGTATCCCGATCAGGGTATCCGTTGTCACCGCTCCATTGGTGTTGATTACAGCGGTTTATCGGGTTATCATGCTTTATATGCTGTTACCGACGAGATGTCAGGATCGTCCGGTGAAAGTTTGAATCTCGAATTCCCGGGAAATACAGGTGTCACGGTGTCATCAAATACTTTTTCGGCGTCGTATCCCGGTGGCGCAGTGATAAACGGGATTGTTGCTGCTCCCGGTTCGGTTACCCTGGCTTATGCTTCAAATAAGATCACATCATCGCCAGGAAAGCAGTTTTTTGTGGTATGGTGTTTGCATAATGGATTAACTCCTGTGTTTAATGTTACGGGCACAGGGATGGCATCCGTTGTACAAGTCGGTTCACAACAGGTTTCATACAGCGATAGTATTATCCATTTCAACCTGTTCAATCCATTGCCGATGGTAGCTCTTACTCAACCTGTCCCCGGTTCGGTATTTGTCGCCGGTGATACACTGACTCTGCATGGCATGGCATCCGACAGCAATGGCACCGTTACCAAAGTATCGTTTTATGATAATGGTATTTTTCTAGGTCAGGATTTCTCTGTTCCTTATACCTTTAGCATAAACGGACTAACCAGCGGAAATCACACCTTTACCGCTGTTGCTGTTGATAATCAGATGGCCGGAAACACATCCGAAGCTGTAACTATTTTTGTTGCCACCGGCCTTGCTCCGGCTGTACCTGTTCTTATGGCTGAATTGCTTGGTAATTCGTATGTACGGCTCACATGGTCCGATGTCACCGGAGAGGAATCATATCTCATTGAACGGCGGATGAACAATGGATCATACACGCAAATCGCTACTCTGAATGCAGGTAGTACAAGCTTTCTTGATACCGATCTGCACGATACAACACGATATATCTATCGCCTGGCCGCTGCATCACGCAACGGACGGTCGGACTATTCAAATGAAGACAGCGTTCAGACACTTCTCACCAAATTATCTGTATCACCTGTAGCCAAAGCGGGAAAACAAGTTTTGATTTATCCTAATCCATCGTCTTGCTGTTCAACTGTTGAGTTCAATTTAAGCGCAGGTGGTGCAGTTACCTTCGAGGTTTATTCGATAACCGGAATGCATAAAAAAACATTCAATTCCGGGACATTTTCTGAAGGGACGCAGCGTATAGCAGTTAATTGGGATCTGCCGGCCGGAATCTATATTGTTGTGGTGCTAATGAATGATAATATTCTGCAAACGGTTAAACTGATATTGCAATAACCCTAATGCGCCGGCATTGCCTGTAAACCCTGATTGTAACCGATAATCCGGATTCAGGTCTTTTTCCCTGCTAATTGTCCACAGGCAGCATCTATATCTTTTCCGCGGCTGCGGCGTATATTTACAATCATATTGCGGCTTTCAAGAAAGCGGCTGAATGCTTCGGTTCTTTCATCAGACGAGGGTTTAAAGCCAGTGCCTTTTACCGGATTATATTCAATGATATTGATCTTGCAGGGGAACGCACGGCAGAAAACCGCCAGCTTTTTTGCATCTTCAACCGAATCATTTAATTTGTCAAACAGAATGTATTCGATGGTGATACGTTGACGGGTTTTATGATGATATTCCTGCAGGGTGCCGGACAACTCGGCCAGAGGGTATTTTTTATTCACCGGCATGATGGAACTGCGGATACGGTCATCGGCCGAATGCAGCGATACGGCAAGATTGAATTTGACATCATTAGCGGCCAGCCGGCGTATGCCGGGAACAATGCCTGCCGTAGACAGTGTTATGCGCCGGGGTGAAATTCCCATCCCCTCTTTCTCGGTTATATGATTAATGGCGGTCATCACTTCATCATAATTAAGCAGCGGCTCGCCCATACCCATTAATACGATATTAGACACACCGGTATTATATTCTTTTTCTGATAATATATTTAATTGAAATACCTGATCTATTATTTCTCCGGCCAGCAGGTTTTGATGTGATTTCATCCTGGCTGTTGCACAAAACGAACAGTTCAGTTTGCAGCCAGCTTGTGATGAGATGCATGCTGTAACGCGATCGCCGGAAGGAATCAGAACTCCTTCAATCATACCGCCCCGCGTTAATTGAAATGCAGTTTTAATTGTTTTGTCGTTGCTTCGGAGTACTGTGGTGATATGTGCGGCAGAAAAGGTGAAGTGCTCCTTTAATAGGGTTATGGTGGCTGCCGGGACATTTTTCATCTGTCCGAAATCCTGTATACCTTTTCGGTACAGCCATTCGGTTATCTGTTTCACCCTGAAAGGTTTCTCATCCCGCAAGCAAGGGTGTTTGGCCAGATCATGTTGCGCAATGGAGCGTATATCTTCCATTCTGCAAAAGTAACCAAATACCTTTTGCTGATATTCAATGTTTTTATTTATGATTTATAAATTTTGTTTATTTTTATCTCAATAATTCAGCAAAGCATGATTAAACGTCTATTTTTCTTGTTATTTATTGTTCTTTTTATCCAAACGGCATACTCCGATGAGGGGATGTGGATATTGCCTTTAGTGAAAGATATCAATATGAACAGGATGAAGGAGCTGGGATGGAAACTCTCGGCCGATGAGATTTATTCAGTTAATCATTCATCCATTAAAGATGCTGTACCCATGTTTGGGCACATGTGTTCAAGCGAAATGATTTCGGCCGATGGGCTGTTGCTTACAAATCATCATTGTGGTTATGATTATATCCAGAGTCATTCAACGGTTGAGCATGACTATCTGCAGGACGGATTCTGGGCGATGAGCCGTAGCGAAGAACTTCCCAATCCCGGACTTACTGCCACTTTTCTGGTTCGCATGGATGATGTTACGATGCGGTTCGATTCTGTATTGTCGGATACTATGAGCGAACATTCGCGCAAGGCAGCAATTGATGAATTATCGCAGCGGCTTATCAGCGAAGCAACCGATTCGACACATTACATTGCCGAGGTTCATAATTTTTTTAAGGGTAATGTTTTTTATTTGATGATATTCGAGGAGTTTCTCGATGTCCGGCTTGTAGGTGCGCCGCCTGAATCTGTTGGTAAATTTGGCGGTGATATGGATAACTGGATGTGGCCGCGACATACCGGTGATTTTTCTTTCTTCAGGGTGTATACAGCCCCCGATGGTAAACCGGCAGCTTATTCCGAAAAAAATATTCCATATAAACCAAAACATTTTTTTCCGATTTCTCTGAAAGGAATTAAAGCGTCTGATTTTGCAATGGTGGTTGGATATCCCGGTAAAACCGACCGTTACTGCACTTCTTACGAGATACGGGAGATGCAGGAGGTGATTAATCCTAACCGCATCAAACTTCGTGGCCTTCGCCAGGAAGTCATGGAACGCCGTATGAAGGATAATGATACCATCCGCATTAAGTATTCTGCAAAATATTCCACGTCTTCCAATTATTGGAAATATTCAATCGGACAGAATGATTGTTTCAGAAAATTTAAAACATTGGAGTATGCCCAGGCAAGAGAAGAGGCCTTCAGAAAATGGGTAAACAGCGATTCAGCCCGTATCCGCAAATATGGCGACTGTTTGTCGCTTATTGAGCAATCGTTTACCGAGCGCCGGCAACTGAAAAATGCGCAGCAATATATTTATGAAACTGTGTATAACAGTATTGATATGATTGGTCTGGCAAATGAAATGTTTTCATTGTATGCTGAGTTGTCTAATCCCCCGGATGAACGCTTTGCATTGAAGGAACAGATGGATCAATTTCGCAGTTATATGAACACTCATTTCAGAGATTATGATATGCAAACCGATAAGGAGATTGCGCTTGCCGAACTCAGGGCATTGATCCTTGATGTTGAAGCGGAATATCTTCCGTATGTTGTTTTGAAAGGACTTAAAAAGTATAAGTCATTCACCGATTATCTGAATTATGTTTACAGCCATACTATTTTTGTATCTGCCGAAAAGCTTGAAAAGTTTCTTCAGCGGCCCAATCTGAAAAAGCTTCAAAAAGATCCGGGATTCGAAATGGCCTATCATATCAGTTATAAATATGATAAGATAAGGGAGCGACTGGCAAAGTCGGCTAAAAAATATGACAGGGGCATGCGACTATATATGCAGGGTTTACGTGAGATGGAGGCCGGTAAACCACACTATCCGGATGCTAATTTTACTCTGCGCTTGACATTTGGTTCCGTTGGCGGATTTAGTCCGAAAGATGCTGTTGAATATGATTTTTTTACCACCCATCGTGGAATTACTGAAAAGGCCGATCCATCCAATCCTGATTTTAATGTTCCTTCAAAACTATTGAATCTTTGTGATCAGAAAGATTTCGGTGTGTATGCTAAAAATAATGAATTACCGGTATGTTTTATTACCAATAATGACATCACTGGTGGCAATTCAGGCAGTCCGGTACTTAATGGCAAGGGCGAACTGATTGGCATTGCTTTTGATGGTAACTGGGAAGGGCTCAACAGTGATATAAAGTACGAAGAACCTTATCAGAAATGTATTGCCGTTGATATCCGGTATGCTTTGTTTATTCTTGATAAATATGCCGGGGCAGGATATTTGCTTAACGAAATGAAGCTGATTCGTTAAATGGCTGTTAAGGTTACAATTTATACCGATGGTGCAGCCAGCGGTAATCCTGGCCCCGGAGGATTAGGAGTCGTGCTTATTTCGGGTAATCACCGCAAGGAAATCTCCAGAGGATTTCAAATTACCACAAACAACAGAATGGAACTGATGGCTGTTATTACCGGACTCGAACAACTCAGGTTCAATGACTGTGATGTTACGATTGTTACCGATTCAAAATATGTTTCAGAACCCGTTAATCAGCGATGGCTCTTTGAATGGGAACGAAATGGCTTTAAAAAGAAAAAGAATACCGATCTCTGGATTCGTTTTCTTCAATTGTACCGCAAACATAATGTTCAGATCAAATGGATTAAGGGACATAATAATCATCCTGAAAACGAACGGTGCGACCAATTAGCCGTAGCTGCTTCGCGAATGGAGAATAAGGAGGAGGATGTCGGGTATTGCCCGGAAGATTAAATAATTGAAAATGAGTATTTTAATGGTTTTATATGCATTCTTCAGATGATTTTATCCAACGATCTGGAAAAAGGTCGGTTTTTTTTTCTTAATTTTGTACTTTTCAATACTTTACCATTAATAAATGGAAGAAGTTAACCATATCATTGATTACAAAGGACCGGTGAGTTCTGAAACAATTGATGTTCTCATTTCTCAGCTAAAGAAGGAGAAAAAGGAGTATGGTTTGAAAATCATGCCTTATAAAAAAATCATTACCATCCTGATTGAAGCATTGGAAAATGTTTTTAAGTATACTAGTACATTACCTAATTATCAGTATTTGAAGCCCAAATATAATCCGGTATTCACGGTTATGCATGTTAATGGTAACTTCGAAATAAATATTGGTAATCCGATTTTAAAAAAGGATGTCGAAGCTTTAAACCGCCGCCTTGAGTTGATTAAGCATCTCGATGATGAACAGCTAAAAGATTTGTATATCGAGACAATAAAAAATGGACAATTCTCGAGCCAGGGCGGAGCAGGGCTTGGATTTATCAAGATGGCCAGGATTGCTGAAAAACATTTTGATTTTAATTTTCAGGAAGTTGATGAAGAACTGAGTTTTTTCAACATGAAAATAACACTTACCGAGTAGTCCGTTTTTATTCTTCCTTTTGTTGTTATATTGTTTTTTTCAGATCTTCCGTTTAATACCAATAAAACTGCTGTATTGACGATTTTTCCGGAATATCTTTTTTTGCCCAGATCGAATAACCGGCTAAGTATCGTGAATGGTTATTCACCGCGGTGCCGCATTTTGTTTTTTTTGGTCTGTGGCTGTTTTCTCTTTCCGCGAACTGTCTTTGCTCAATATTTGGATGGACGCAGGAGTGTAAGTTTTTATATTTTTACCGATACAGTGATGATTGATACGCTGAGCATTGTTCCCGGCAGTGTATTCCTTTCAGATGAATCGGGTAATCCGGTAAATGATTCATTGTACCGTGTTGATTATTCCAATGCATTTCTGATTCCCAGACAACAATTGCAGTCACAACGGGTAACAGTGCATTATTCTGTATTTCCGTTGTTGTTCACCGGTGTTCATTACCGCCGGGATTATAGTACCTATCCTTTTGCAGGTGAAAAATATTATCCAGGTGATTATTTTTTTTCATCTGTTCCGGCAGCGCGGATGCCCGAAAATTCAATTATTAAAAATGGTAATATCTCCCGTGGTATCACGATAGGCACTAATCAGAACGCGAGTGTTACATCAAATCTGAATCTGCAGCTTTCCGGACGGTTATCCGACGATTTGAATATTACTGCTGTTATTTCTGATAACTCGGTTCCGGTACAACCCGATGGTTATACCCAGCAGATACAGGAGTTTGACAAGGTATTTATACAGTTATATAATGAGAAAATGGATCTGGTATTTGGTGATTTTGAGTTGAATTCACCTTCCGGATATTTTATGCAGCATCATAAGAAATTACTTGGTGCATCAGGGAAAACCTGGTTTTATTCAAAAGAGAAAAAGGATACGTTTATTACGTCTGTGAGTTTGGCTGTGTCACGCGGAAAATTTAACCGTTATTCTTTTACGGGTATCGAAGGAAGCCAGGGCCCCTACCGGCTTACAGGCGCCGAAAATGAATTGTATATTGTTATCCTTGCCGGCTCTGAACGGATTTATATTAACGGCGAATTGTTAAAACGCGGAGAGGATAACGATTATGTAATTGATTATAATACGGCGGAACTTACATTTATGCCCCGGATGCCTATAACCAAAGATAAACGTATTATCGCCGAATTTCAGTATTCAGAACAGAGCTATGCCCGTTTTCTCATGCATAGCGCTAATGAGTGGCGTTCGCCTGAACAAAAGATTTGGCTGAATTTATATACTGAAGAGGATAGCCGTAATCAGACGTTACAGCAGGATCTGAAACCCGAACATATTATGCGCATGGCAGCCATCGGCGATTCGCTTAGCAGAGCCATTGTGCCGAATATTGATACGGTTGCCTTTGAAGATGATCAGGTTCTCTATAAACAACAAAACATCAATATAGACGGAATTATATATCGTGGTATTTTTGTCCAGTCCACTGATCCGGACAGCGCTATTTACCGGGTTGGGTTTTCGTTTGTTGGCGAAAATAACGGTAATTATATTCTTATTCGTTCGGCTGCCAACGGAAAGGTGTATCAGTGGGTTCCGCCCCTGAATGGGATTCCGCAGGGGAACTACGAACCGGCACGGCTGCTGGTTACTCCCAAACGAAAGCAGTTATTAACCATCGGTACTGATACCCGGCTTAATCATGCCACCAGATGTTTTTTTGAAGCAGGAGTAAGTAATAATGATCTGAATACATTTTCGCGTATTAATAATGGTGATAATCGTGGCGCCGCGGTGAATACGGTACTTACCCATACATTGCCTGCAGGAGCGCGAAGCCATGTTGTTTCAAAAGCTTCGTATATGTTCATTCATAAAAATTTTGAAGCCGTGGAGCGTTTCAGAAGCGTTGAATTTGAACGCGACTGGAATCTTGCTCCGGCAATTTCAGGAGAAGAACATCTGGCCGGCGTGCAATTACAAATACGGCGTGACAGCGCCCAATATGCCGGAATGCAGACCGAATATTACCGGCATAACCCTTTTTATACAGCCATTAAAAACAGTGCAGACCTTAAAGGAAAAATACGTCGAATCGGTACCGATACCCGCGGGAGTATCCTCGATACACGCGATAGTATGAATACCTCGCGGTTTACCCGGCATTATTCTGTCTTGTCGTATGATTTTCCTTTTATAACAGCAGGAATAACCGATGAGATGGAAGATAACAAGTGGCGTGCAAATAGCAGCGATTCGTTGCTGCCGAACAGCTATTTTTATAATCAATACGGTGTGTTTATTCGAAATCATGATACGGCAGAGAATACTTTTTTTGCCCTTTATAAAAACAGACAGGATTTTCAGCCATTCCGGAACAGAATGATCTATGGTACTCTTGGTGAAGATTATTCGGCCGGAGCTGCGCTGATGAAAAACCGCAATCATACAGTACAATCAACTGTTACCTACCGACGTCTGAAACTGATGAATGACAGCGCGCAATTTAATACCGGACGAAAACAGGAAAATTCGGCTACCGGAAAAATTGATCATACCGTTCGATTTTTTTCCGGTTTACTGTCTGTTAATTCTACTTATATTATTGGTTCAGGATTTGAGATTAAAAAAAGTATTTCATATCTCGAGGTATCTCCCGGACAAGGTATTTATACTTGGAATGATTATAATAGTAACGGATTGAAAGAAGTAAATGAATTTGAGCAGTCGGCTTTTAAAGATCTGGCCAACTATATTCGTATTTATACTCCAACAAATGATTATATCAAGGCCTTTTCTAATCAGTTTAATCAATCGTATACTATCCGGCCGGCTCAATTGTTGAAGAGAAAAGAAAGTTTTTTTGCCCGTTTTGAAGATCGTTTTGCTTATGGACTGATTAAAAAAAATACTGTAGATGATCTCGGCTTTAATATGAATCCGTTTACCCAGAAAATAAATGACACCAGCACTCTTCATATCAATTCAAATTACAGAAATATGTTGTCGTTTAATAAATTTAATCCTGCATGGGGGATTGATTACCTGTTTCAGAAGGGAGAGAATAAGCTTTTGTTGGTTAACGGGTTTAATGTCAATCATTCGCTCAGCAACGAACTGGTGGCGCGTATCCGGTTTTTTAAAGAACTGGTCTATTTTAATGAGGCCACAGTTGGATTCAGGAAATTTACAAGTGAATTTTTTCCTGCCGGAAATTATAATATTGCTGAACAGAAGGATAAAAATACACTGAAATATTCACCTTTGCTTGTGCTGATGATTACCGGTGATTATCAATACAAAGAAATGCGCAATACCGGTTCGTTCGAAAAGCTTTTTGAGCATTCTTCTTCTATGGAAGTGAAGTATTCATTTAGTGAGAATGGCAACTTATTGTCCCGCGTTTCATACTTGATCCTCAATTATAATTCTGCCGAAAACACGCCTGTTGCTTATGAGATGCTTCAGGGCTTGACCGATGGGCATAATATACTGTGGAGCATGATACTTCAGAAAACATTAACCGGAGGGCTTGAATTATTTCTGACTTACGAAGGCCGGAAAGCCGCAACAATGAAACCGGTGCACACCGGAAGTATTCAGGTTAGAGCAAATTTTTGATAACCGGACGGGCATGGTTTTTGTATTTGATGTTTAGTAATTTATTTGGTATGACAAGACAGGAGGTTAATAAATCAATGGAAGAGTTAACAGCGCTTATTGCCCATGGGCATATTAATAAGGCCATTAATGCTCTTTCTTTGCATGCATCGGGTTACAGCTTATTGGCTATCCGCGACGAGATTGACGAACAGCGTGATACTTACCGCAATATTCTTAAACATACATTTTCAGGGGTTAACGATCCTGAACGTGATAATGTTTACAGGCGGCTTAAAGTGTCGTTATTCGAACTGACAGATAAAGTAAGAGAGGCCATTTTGTCAGTTGAGAATCAGTCGGCCGATCAGCGGTTGATAATTTCGATGAATAACCCCGCATACCGGGATGAAGTGCTTCGTAATGCAGGAGTATTGTTAACTGCTTCCGTAAACCGGAATGCTCCGCTGTCTTCATTGTTTACGCTTGTGCGGTTGTCCAATCGGCTTACTGCCGCCGAGAAAGAATTGCTGCAACAGATTTTTCAATCACAAGATACTTTTTGGTATGAGAAATGTCTTCTGGTGTCAGCCCTGCAAATATCTGCTTTCCGCTATTTTGATCCTGAAATAATTATCCTGCTGATTCAACTCGTTCAGCTCAAACAGAATGAGGTCTGGCAACGGGCGCTGACTGCGCTTATCCTGTTGATAGAAAAATATCAGCAACGCATAATCTTTTATCCCGAAATTATTAATCGTCTCAAATTGCTTTATGATGACCGTTTTGTTGCTGAAAACACAGAAGTGATGATTATCCAGTTTCTGCGTTCAAAAGAAACCGAAAAAGTAAAACAAAAGTTGCAGAATGAGATTATTCCCGAAGTGAACAAACTTAAGCCGCGCCTGCAGGATAAACTTGGGCTTGAGAATATCATCTCTGAAATGGAAGGTGAAGGCAAAAATCCCGACTGGCAGGTTATTTTTAATGACGTCCCTGATTTGTATAAGAGGATTGAAGAAATATCCCATTTGCATCTTGAGGGCATTGATGTTTTTATGAGTGCTTTTTCACAGCTTAAATATTTTGGTTTTTTCTCGGACATGATTAACTGGTTTGTGCCTTTCTATCCGGCAAACCCTACTGCACGTGATGCTCTGTCTAGTACTGTACCCGCAAATGATATTGACAATTTCATCCTTTCTATGGCTCAATCGGGCTATATGTGTAATTCGGATAAATATTCCCTCTGTCTTAATATTAAGCATCTTCCCGAAGTACAGAAATCTATGATGATTAACCTTGTGAAGTTGGAAATGGAAAATATGAAAGAACAGTTGCATGCTGATTCTGTTATTGCCGGGCCGGCGCATAATAAGGCCATTTTTACGCAGTATCTGCAGGATATCTATCGCTTTTATTACCTGTTTAGCGCAAAAGAGGAGTTTGATAATCCTTTTGCAACTGATTTCTCGTTATTCCGCAATCCATTTTTTACCGGCCTTGTTAATGATGAAAAGATTCTTCGTAACATTGCTGAATATTTTTTTGAAAAAAATTATTTTGCCGATGCTCTGGATATTTATCTGACACTCACTTCTAAAAATGACCGGGAGATACTTGAAAAATCAGCGTATTGCCTTCAGCGATTAAAACGGTTTTCTGAAGCACTGGATTATTATGATAAAGTATTGTTGTTCGATCAGATTAAACCCTGGCATTATAAAAATATGGCATACTGCTGCAGCCGCATGAAAGAGTATGAGAAGGCATTGAAGTATTATCTTGAAGCAGCAAAATATGAGCCGGAAGATTTGCAATTACAGGCCGACCTTGGACGTTGTTATATTCATCTGAAGGATTATGATATGGCGTTGAAATGCTATTTTAAAATTGAGTATCTGGCTCCTTCCAATACACGTATTATGCGTCCTGTTGCATGGTGTTCTTTTATGCTCGATAAAACTGAACAGGCCTCAAAATATTATCAAAGGTTGATTGAAACAGGTGATGCGAATGCATGGGACCGGCTTAATGCCGGTCATCTGGCCTGGTGTAACCGGATGTTTAATGATGCTATTACTCATTACCGTGAATGTTTCAGATTGCTTAATAACAATGAAAGTCAATTTATATCTGGTTTTTACGCAGATGCTGATATCCTGGTCGCAAAGGGTATTGCGGCCAATGAAATTCCTATGATGATTGATGCAGTATTATTTATGTCTAATTAACCGGTATTTTGCAGTTGAAAAACTGCAAACAGCTCAAACGGTTTTTTCCGGTTAAACCTACCCGGTAACTTTTTACTCACTGGAGCTATGAAATAGCGAAAGCGAGCCGCCATAGAAAATCTTCCGTTGGTTTGAACACTAAAGGATTGATTTTCAAGAGCGTTTTTTCCGTTATTAATTAACTTAAAAATCAGGGATTGAATCAGTTTGTTACTTGCGCTTATTTTAATCTCTTTTTGGTATTTGCAAAAAAATATATATGCTGATTTATTTATCTTTAGTTATCTTTGATGAATTGACCTTTTGAAATAAGAAATAATTATGAAAAAGATTATTTGGATACCGGTTACTACTATTGTTGTTGTAGTTATTTATTTTTTTGTAATCAGGCCCAATGTTGCCCGGAAGGCATACAATAGTGGAGTAGAGTTAAGCGTGTCTGATACAGCCGCAGCTATTGCCGAATTTTCAAAGGCGCTGCGATTAAAGCGGCATTTTCCTGAGGCACAAACAGCCCGCGCTTTATTATATGTCGGGATGGCTAAGTATACCGATGCAATAGCTGATTGTGATGTAGTAATCAGCACTGATTCTCTCTATGGCCCTTGCTGGTTTGTGAAGGGATTGGCCTGTTTTATGGCATCATCCGGAAATCCGGATTGGTGTTTTAATAAATCGGTTGAACTTGGCTATAAGATTGCTGAATCTTATTCATATATGGGTATCATTCGTTTGCAAAATAATAATTTTACTGAAGCTGTGAATTGTTTAAGTAAAGCTGTAATTGCTGACAGCACTCTTTCAATACCATATTTGTATAGAGCAGAAGCAAGGGTTAAATTGCGTGATTTTAAGGCCGCTTTAGCTGATTTTAACTATGCAGCCCGGCTGGGCGCCGACACAATACGTGCATTTTTGGGGCGCGGTTCGCTGCACGATACCCTGGGTGATTATAAAAATGCTGTTGCTGATTACGCTGTAGTGCTCAATAAAGGCGGCGGCGGAACTGATCTGCTTTACCGCAAAGGATATCTCAGTTTTTTGATTAACGATAATAAAACGGCTATTGACGATCTCTCGGAAATTATCACCAGGGACCCCTTAAATATTGATGCTTACTATTACAGGGGAAATTCTTATGCGAACATTAATAAGTATAAAAATTCTGTGGATGATTATAATGTAGTATTGAAAAAACAGACGCGTAACAGTAAAGTGCTGTATAACCGGGCACTAGCCCTTGTTTTCCTGGGTGATTATTCAAAGGCAGCTGTTGATTTGCAGAAAAACCTTACGCTGATTCCTAAAGATGTCAAATCGCTTAAACTGTTAGGCATATGTTACGGACGATTGAATCTTCATGATAGCGCTATCGCCGTGTTTACACGGGCGTTGACATTTAATGACCATGACGCGGAGATTTATTTTTATCGCGGAATATCTTACGGCCTAATGGCTGCTCATTCAAAAGCTATTAATGATTATACTCAGGCGATTAATATGAAAAAGGAGTACCCCGAGGCCTCTTTTAACCGTGGTATTTCATGGATTAACCTGAATGATTTTGCGGCCGGCTGTCGCGACTTGCGGGTATCGCTTAAGCAGGGATTCACTCAGGCGCAGGGTATGATTGATATGTATTGCGGACAATTTAAATAATTTTACAGATGATTAAAAAGATTATTGTTGTATTACTGTTTCTGAATAATGCCGGTGCGTTTACGCAAGGTCTTAAAGACAGGGCAGATTCAGTATTGCTTCGCTTCCCGGGATCCGGAACTCCGGCCATTGTGGCGTTGGTTAAGGTGAAAAATGAAGTAAAGTATTTAGGCGCTGCCGGTTATGCAAATATTGATAAGAAACTGAAAGCCGATGGCTCAACACTCTTTTATCTTCCCGGCCTCTCATCTCAATATACTGCAATGGCTGTTATGAAATTAATGGAGCAGGGACGGCTTAAGTATAGCGAGATTATTCGCGATATAATATCTGAACTTCCCGAGTACTGTAATACGATAACGATAAAAAACCTGTTGCAGAATTCATCTGGCCTGCCTTTTATTGTAATTAGCGATTCACTTAATATTGGACGTCCTGTCACAAATGCGCAGGTCGTTGCGCTGTTAAATAAATATAAGCAACTCGAATTTTCGCCAGGCAAAAAAATACAGATTAATCCTTTAAACGATATTCTTTTGTCTCTTATTATTGAACGTAAATTGCTTAAACCCTATGCTGTGTGCATTAAAAGCGAGGTTTGTGATCCGCTGGGGATTAAAGCACAGATTTACCCGGGAAAAGTTAAAGCTAAGAAAACTGCCGTCGGATATTTACCCGGCAATAATGTATTTAAGCCCGATATCACATGGAAACTTAATGGGATTACCGGTTATTATGGTGTTTTTAGCTCAATTACCGGTCATGCTGCCCTGGTTGACGCATTCTACACCGAAACATTGCTCAAACGTTCAACTATTGATGAAGCAATGAAGTTGAATTTTCTCCCGGGCTATTTTAAGTATTGCAGTTTTGGATGGCATAACGCATTTAATAATGGTAAGCGATATGATTATCAGATGGGGAATGGTATGGGTTTTACTCATATTGTATTGCGTATCCCTGACGAGGAAATTACTGTGATTATTTTTACCAATTCTGCCGGTGTATTCGATTTGCGTAAGGATGCCTTCCGCTTATTGAATCTTTATTCATCTTATAAATACAAACCGGAATAATTATTTGTACAGGTTCTGCCCTTTTACTATTTTCGGCCACTGGAGTATTAATTTAAACTATTTATATTTATGAGTAAATCAATAGATGTCAGGGCAGCTGATAATATCCGTATTCTTTCTGCGGCAATGGTTGAGAAAGCTAAATCAGGTCATCCGGGTGGCGCCATGGGTGGGGCCGATTTTATTCATGTGCTTTATAGTGAATTTTTACGTTTCGATCCGTCGGATATGGGATGGAAAAACCGCGACCGCTTTTTTCTGGATCCGGGCCACATGTCTCCGATGCTCTATTCTATCCTTACTCTTACCGGTCATTTTACTATTGACGATATAAAAAATTTCAGACAATGGGGTAGTGTTACTCCCGGGCATCCTGAACTGGATGTTATGCGTGGCGTTGAGAACACTTCGGGGCCCTTGGGACAGGGACATACAATGGCTGTTGGCGCTGCTATTGCCGAACGATTCCTCTGTGCCCGTTTTGGCGAATGGATGGCTCATAAAACTTATGCCTATATTTCGGACGGTGGCGTACAAGAGGAGATATCGCAGGCGGCCGGACGTATTGCCGGCTTTCTCGGTCTCAATAATCTGATTATGTTCTATGATTCAAATGATATACAACTCTCAACTGAAACGAATGCTGTTACCTGCGAAAATACCGCTAAGAAATATGAATCGTGGGGATGGCGTGTATTGACCATTGACGGGAACGATCAGGATCAGATTAGAAAAGCGCTGAAAAAAGCAATAAGGGAAACGGAAAAGCCGGTACTGATTATTGGTAAAACAATTATGGGAAAGGGAGCTTTGAAAGCCGATGGATCAAGCTTCGAGCGCCAGTGCGCTACTCATGGGATGCCTTTGGGCGAGGCCGGTGCATCGTTTGAAAAAACCATCGAACATTTAGGGGGTAATCCTTCCGATCCATTTGTTATTTTTCCGGATGTTGAGGAACACTATAAAAAAATCCTGAAAAAGAAAAAACGATTGACCAAAGCACTTAAAGAGGAAGAGAAAAAATGGAAAGAGACGAATCCCGGTTTGGCTGAACAGTATGAAAGGTTTTTCAGTGGCGGACTCCCGGCTCTCGATTATTCCCAGATACAGCATAAAGAAGGAATTGCCACACGTGTGGCATCAGCAAATGTCCTGGGGTATTTTGCTAAATCTGTTGATAATATGATTGTTGCTTCTGCCGACTTGTCGAACAGCGATCGTACGGATGGATTTTTGAAAAATACTAAGCCGTTTAAACGCGGTGACTTTAGTGGCGCATTTTTGCAGGCCGGCGTGAGTGAGCTGACCATGGCCGCTATTATTAATGGCATGGCTTTGCATGGTGGAGTAATCCCGGTGTGTGCTACATTTTTTGTTTTCTCTGATTATATGAAACCGGCTGTACGTTTGGCTGCGTTAATGCGGCTCCCGGTAAAATATGTCTGGACGCATGATGCCTTCAGGGTCGGAGAGGACGGGCCAACTCATCAGCCGGTGGAGCATGAGGCACAGATACGTTTGATGGAGCAGCTAAAAAATCATCATGGCGAAAGCAGTATGCTGGTATTGCGTCCGGCCGATGCTGCCGAAACTACTATTGGATGGAAAATAGCGCTTGAGAATAAAAATACTCCTACTGCACTGATTCTATCCCGCCAGAATATTATGGATTTACCCGGATATGGCAACAGATCACGCATCGAATGTGCCGAAGATGCATACAGAGGCGCATATATTATTTCAGATTGCGAAGGAACACCGGATATTATTCTTTTAGCTAATGGAAGCGAAGTTTCTACATTGGTAGCCGGCGCTGAAAAGCTGGTGCAATCCGGACTAAAAGTGAGGGTGGTTTCTGCTATCTCCGAAGGTTTATTCCGTTTACAGCCGGCCGATTATCAGCAAAAGGTGCTTCCTTGTTGCAAGATACCTATTCTTGGGTTAACAGCAGGATTGCCTGCGGCTTTGAAAGGACTGGCAGGGAAAGATGGTAAAGTAATTGGTCTTGATCATTTCGGCTTTTCGGCGCCGTTTAAAGTACTGGATGAAAAATTTGGATTTACACCCGAAAATGTCGTTAAACAGGCCGATCTGTATTTGAGTGAGTTTAATTCGGGAAAATGCTGTCGCTGATCTGATAATGTGTCGAAAATACAGGTCAACCGGTATTATGCATTTGCAATAGCAAATATTTTTCTGTATCTGTTTATTAGTTTTTTGTATACAGGATTACTTTTGTTTTTTACAAAGCCAACAAACTGTATTTTACCTAATAATCGTCTTCTGAACTCATTTACCAGCATAGGATTGATAGATTCATTGGCATAATAACGAAAATGTTTTTTTGCTGCTGATTCAAGACCGTTTTTTTCAATATCATTCAGCATGGCCCTGAGTGTCCGTATATAACTCCGTTTAACATTCGGTTGTTTATTTACTAC
>CAZRNJ010000027.1:0-17024 GCA_964601385.1 uncultured Bacteroidales bacterium
GTACAGTGATGACATCGGCCAGGCCAATCGAACTGCGCGCAGTTACGGCAAACAGTTGAACCATAGCAAATCCGGAGAACACCGCGCCGGCAACAAAAAAAGGCGGAAAAATAGTGGAGTTCCAACCGGGCACATTCGAAACGGCAAAATCAATACTCACGATAGAATGGACAGATATAACCAGAGGAGTAGCCAATGAAGCAAGGAAAAACGTAAAACGCGAATGCAACATTTTTTGTCCAATGGTATTATGCCATCGAAAAAGAGGTAAACGTATACGGACGATGCCATTCCGGCGTAACCAATAAAGATCGGGGATTAGTTCGGTATACCAGAAAACCAATGAAACCGTCAGATAAACTAAAATAGCAGCCATATCCCAAAAAAGAGGGGAACTGAAACTGACCCATATCCCTCGGGTATTAAAATAAGGGAATATATAAAAAAACAATGCATGACGTCCAAGATGAATAAAAGGAAAAAAAGCCGCGCACAGGATAGAAAACAATGTGATGGTCTCGGCGAGCCGGAACACCGGCGCCCGCCAGTTTTGCCTCAGCAGCAGGAGCACAGCCGAAATAAATGTACCGGCATGTCCAATCCCGATCCACCACACAAAATTAACTATGGAAACTCCCCAGTTATGCTGATTATTAATCCCCCAACACCCCACCCCTGCATATATCGTTTGCACCGAACAATAAACACCAATACCGGTAAGAATTAAAGAAATAATCACCACAGCATAGAATCCGGCGCCGGGTTTTGCACGCATAGCTGAAATAATTTGTTCTTCAATCTTTTTCATAATGTAAGAAAGAATTACATAAGTAAGCAACCGAAGGGGACGTATTCAATTTTGCCAACAAAAAGCGACTATTCTCTGATTCGAACAAACGACGGGCCTTTGAATCGTTCTGATTACGGTCACCAAAAATTATGGCACCGGCAGGACATGCCGCAGCGCAGGCAGGATTTACATCTGTGGGGTCAAACAACCGGCCTTCAGTACGCGCATCAGCCCTGGCTTTATGTATCCGGTGAAAACAAAAATTACATTTCTCCATAACACCTTTTGAGCGAACCGTAACATCAGCATTACGCATCAACGCAAATGTTTTCTGAAGGGATGATGCCCATTGCGGATCATTTTCCCTTAACGGATCAGCAGAAGCATAATCATAAAAATTAAATACACGGGCATGGTACGGACAGTTATTGTTACAATATCTGGCTCCGATACAGCGGTTATACACCATCTGATTGATCCCATCAGTACTGTGCATCGTAGCAGCAACAGGACAAACGCTTTCACACGGTGCCTGATGACATTGCTGGCAAAGCAACGGAATAGCCATCCTTCTTCCGTCAGCCATATTCACCTTTCCAATTTTAATCCAGTGCATCAGCCGTCCTTTTAGCGCTTCAGTCATGCCTACAGGAGGGATATTGTTTTCTATCTGACAGGCAATCATACATGCTCCGCAACCGGTACAGCGATGAAGATCAACAGACATAATCCAATTCTGCTGTTCATGAACATGAGACGGGTTCACCGTCAAATAATCCTGTTGCGCTTCCAGCATACTTGCTGAAATTTCAGGAATAAACCGGTCAGGAGATCTCCGTTCTTTAGAAAATACCATATCATCTGAGGTGAATCTGAATCCAGAAGAAACACAAAACCGATGGAATGGTGATGCATAATAACCGGTAATGACATCAGATGCATGATTCGGATCATAAAGATGATGATGGCTTATTCCGTTACGCTTAAATAGCGTGTAATCCTGATGATTACTAAAAACAATATCCTTCTCTAGTGTACCATAAACCGGATCAGGAATCTCATTCAGAAAAGGATTGATCTCCATTTTGTCACCGGTAACAGGAGAGGGAAGAATATTTATCCGAATCCCACCGGGACGATTGAAAACCGGCTGATAAAAAGTTTCTTTCATTTCAAGCGCAACAGGAAGAACAGGCAACTCCAATACACCGTTCTGAAGAATATGGTTGCGGAAAGCGATAAAATCAGCGAAATTATCTGTTCTTTCAAATAAATTCATCCATGTCTGCTGAATATAGTCTGTGATATCCTGTTCAGTGTCCATCCATGACAAAAGCACCGATGCCCTGTGCACACTTTCACCGGCCGGAACAACCAATGGTTGCTGAAAACTATAAAAACCGTTTACAGCCATAGCATCACCCCACATCTCGTATGGATGTTGCACCGGAGCGATATATCCGGCCAAAGCGGATGAACGATTATTCTCATGTACCAGCGCTATTACCGGCTTATCTGCCAGCCGTTTCTTCCATTCCTCAGCGTCGAGCAAAGAATCGGTAACCGGATCGCAGTCATAAAAAATAAAAATATCGGATTGTTCAAACAATGTTTTATCACTGAAAACTATTTCAGCGGGCTGAGCAGTACGCAAATTAATGTGATATTCCGGTTTAAGAAATTTTGAATATGCGCCGGCAAGATAATTGATACGGCATATCATTCGTTGCACTTCGGGATCGGCACTTGAAGAAATGACCAGCAGATTTTGCGCTCCGGTGTCGGCGAGAGGAAGAGCTGAAAGAATATGATGTTCCGGACACTCTATAGCAGGCATCCGGTTTAACACTGCAAAATAATTATACAGATTAGCCAGAATAACGCGCTCCTCGTCCGGATGAATACAAAATGTTTTATCTGCTTTATTGCCGGTCAGTGAAGAGCAGCAATCAAAATGAAAATGACGAAGTTGTGTTCTGTTCTGGCAATAATGGCGTGTAATATATTCAGGCAAAGGAGAAGACACAAGCAAATCACCGCTGAAAGTTAAAAGAATATTTACTTGATTAAAAACGGGCAACGGCTGGATTGGTCTGCCAAACACCTGGTTGTGACTATCCGAAACTGACTTGCATGAGACGGTGTCGTATTCAATTTTACGGATATTAGGAAACCGGGATAAAAAATCATTCATCACAATATCTTCAGTAGGGCTTATCCCTTTCCGGCAAAAAAGCACAATATCCTTATCCGGTTGTTTCAGTAACGAAGATGTTTGGCTGAAAAAATCAGCCCAACCGGCTCTTACATGCTTCACCAAAGGATATAAACAACGACCGGGTTGATAGAGTCCGAATAATGAGGCCTGCAACCGGACATTGCTTCCGCCCAATGTCAGAGATGAATGGGAATTACCATCAATTTTCACCGGTCGTCCATTCATCACTCTGGCCATAACAGATCCATAGGTATAACCATCATAGTACGTAGTGGCATAATGCAGGGATTCACCCGGAACGATCTCTTCGGGCTGTATAAGGTAAGGAATTGAACGGTTGACCGTTTGGCGGCATCCGGCCAGCGATCCGGCTGCGGCGCCAATAGTAAGGTTTTTTATAAACTGTCTGCGATTATTCATATTCAATGGTGACAGGTAATACAATCGAGACCGCCGGTTTTAATCAATGGAACATGACGCTTATTAACCATCGTTTCAGACTTACGATGGCATTCAATACAGAACATCATCGGGAAACCGTTTCCGGCTGACAAGCGATGTTGTTGTTCAACATCCTGATGACATTCCGTGCAATTCACTTTACCTGCACTGCAATGTACATCATGCCTGAAAGCCACATGACCGGGCAGCACGCAAACCCTGTTCCATACCAAAGGCCTCCTGTTTTGGTATGCATACACCACTTTGCTGATCTCCCATGCCCCGCTTTGTCTTCCTTCCTGTACAACAAGATGACAATTCATACAAATATTTACTGAAGGAATACCAGCAAGTTTTCCTTTATAGCTATTAGAATGGCAGTAATAGCAGTCAATCCTGTTGCCGGTGTAATGTGTTTTATGACTGAATTTTATTGGCTGTAACGGAGAATGATTTTTTTGCAAACCGAGTCCGGAAATAAAATCAACCAACAAAAAAGCAGAAACAGTAAGTATAATCATTAAAAGTGCAGCAGCAGAATATACAACAACGGGATTGCTTCCAAATGTTTTATAGATACCTGAAACAACGACAGTAATAAACAGCACAAAAACCATAAAAATAATCCATCCGGAAACCAGGATTTTCGGGCTTTCCCTAGTGGGTTTTACATGCGCGAAATAAACCATTAAATAATCAAATACTGTATCGTTGAGTTGGAACGTATCATGACAACGCGCAGCAAGCTCGGAGTTAGGCAATTCGAATGACGCACGCAAATCATCAACGGTTAGCGGTAAATATTTCTGGCGAATATCAAATAACCCGGGCATGAACGAAAAAGTATCCTGACCGGAAGATGAATGACATCCGATACATGTCCGTTGAACCGGATGGACAGATTCTGTAAATAGCTTCTTGCCTATTTCAAACGAGTCAGCAGTATTAAACATAGCGATAAGCCGGAGAGTTAAAAAAAACAGTAAACCGGTGCAAATTAAAAATCTATTTACCCTGTAATTTTCTGACATAATTAACTGTTTTCCATATCTCATCTTTTGTCAACACTTCCTTGTACGGCTGCATATCGTTCCCTCCATTGGATATCCACCAGAAAAGGGCGCCATCAGAACGATTCATAACCTGAGCCGAGCGGTAATCGGCCGCCTTGGTTTTAATTTCAGAAGCACCCGGGCCATTGCCTTCTCCTTTATCTCCATGGCATGTCCAGCATAACTTTTTGTAAATTCTGGCTCCGGCAAGGGTTGCCTTTTCATCATTTTTAATAGGATTAACCAGCTTGTCGGCAGATGCAGGAATCAGTACTGTTTTCTGCTGAACAGCCGATATCAATCCAAAAACAAGTAAAAACAACAAAGAACAAATGGTAAAAAACTTAATCTTTTTCACTTTATAATTATTTATTATTCTGCGCACCCTGCTCAATCCATTTTAAGATTTTATCAATTTCATCTTCCGTAAGGTAAGGCCCGCCGGGTGGCATAGTTTGATATTTAACAATTGTATAAATAGTACTTGCCTCTGGAGCAGAAACAATAGCATAGCCATAATCAATAATGGTTTGATAAGAGCAGGAAGATTCGAAGCAAGGGATATTTGCGCCACTATAATGGCAGTCATCGCAATAGTAAGCGAGAATGGCTTTGATCTCGCTGAAGTACACCGGAGGATCAACAGGCGCTGTACCGGTATCCTTATCGCAAACACAATCATAATATTGGGTCACATCACAGGGACAATAATACGGTTTCTGAAGCGAATCACAATCACATCCTGGATCATCCCATGGATTTAAATCACAAGGACAGTAATACACAGGGTCGGTTGTATCACACGAGCAGTCACGATAGATCGTCGTGTCGCACGGACAATTATAATCAGGGTCTTCAACATCACACCAACAATCACGATAAATCGTTTCATCACAAGGGCAGAAATAAAAACGGGTATCTCTGTCGCAATCGCAATCAATATATTGTGTTGTGTCGCAACTGCAATCGTAATACGGATCATTTGTGTCGCAAAAACAATCGCGGTAAGGCGTTACGTCACAGTCGCAAGGCCCGGTATTATTTTCTGATTTAGGTTGGATTTTCTGAGCAATCAATTTATCCTGTTTAATCAGCGGACCAATATCATTTTCGCACGAACAAAGAAAACCCGAGGCAACAATAAATACAAAAAAATATTTTAATCCTTCGCAAGCCATTATTTCTTTTGAAAATAAAATGTTTTATGTAAGTTAAACCCAATGTAAAATAAACCCTTGGTCACATCATCGTTCAACAAAGTATACATGTTGTTATAGGGAATATGATCCTTTGATGTAATAAATACCTGAAAAGAATGGGTTGTGGTGATTACCTCAAACGCGAGAGAAAACGGGTGGACAAAATAATGCGGCTTACCCGGTAAAAGAGCATATTCGGCAATAATTGCCGACATAAATCCTGTTTTAATCCGTAACGCAGTTGGCAAAGCCCACCGGTAATTAGTTACACCAGTATCAGCAAGATTTTTATAAACATATACCGCAGATGTCTGAACAGAAAAAGTATTGTTGATCTTGCGTGCTGCCATCATTTGCGTACTATAGGCCAGCCGATGTGTTTTTCGGTATTTGAAAGGAGTAATTCCATCGGCAAAGAAATAATTCGACCCGGTTTCCGGAAAATCATCTGTAATATAGGATGTATTAAAATAAAAAGCCAACGATAAAGGAATATAATTATCGGTTGTCTGGTGCAGGAAGACATATTTTATATCTGCATCCAACTGTTTATTGTACTTGGTTCTGCCAATGCCGGCATCCAGATTACGAAATACCGGAAAAACAAATCCGAACCGGATATTTGACGGAAGATCAAGGCCAAAAAATGATTTCAACGGTTGTTTATGCGTGTTGATCTGTCCGAAACGGTGTTGTACCAGGAGCTGAAACGATCGTTCGGGCTGGGTTTCTATAGTTTGGGATGTAACAAAAGTGGTTGAACGGAAAGTTTTAGTAACGCGTTCATGTAAAGGAACAATAACAGAATCCTGGGCATGATTAAGAAAAAAAATTAAAAAAAAAGAGAAGGACAACAACCAGTTCTTCATACTATCATTACAAATTGAATAAATAAAAAAAACCGGGTATGAAAACATACCCGGCTTCAAACAAAACGAATGCTACTG
The DNA here is from genome assembly GCA_964601385.1 of uncultured Bacteroidales bacterium. Classification (GTDB taxonomy): domain Bacteria; phylum Bacteroidota; class Bacteroidia; order Bacteroidales; family JBBRXJ01; genus CAZRNJ01. The sequence goes on from CAZRNJ010000027.1 coordinate 6,648, forward strand.
AATAATCAGCTTAAAGGTTTTCCCTTCTTCGTTCATTAAAATGTACAAACCACTGGCAAAGCCCGAAACATCAACCTTATCGGTTTGGGGATAAACGCTGATGAGTTTACCAAACATATCATAGATAGCGACATCCTGAACTTTATTTAAGGTAATCATCCGGCTAACGGGATTTGGCCATGCTTTAAACACGTCAAATTGTTCAGCAGCCATTTCCTGAATAATCGTTGGATTCTGGTCCCATCCGGTAAGAGCCAGGGTAACACCATATCCGGTTTGATAAGGGAAAATATTGGCAGTAGGATGCTGAATATTCACAAGGATAGTTTTACCATCGGGAGTACCCATTGCACCGGTAACTTCAGCGCCTTTCGGGCCTACTAAAATACGCACCAGATCACTGATAGTGGGATTAGCAATCGTCATATCCAGCAAATACATCTCACACTGGTTATTGTAGTTGTCTTTCGGGTTACGGCCATAGGTCTTGCCATTCAGGTCCTCCTCAATAATCATATAGTTGCGGCCATTAATCGTGATTTTCCCCATTCCATCAGGATTTGAAAGATGTTTGGCAGGATAGTTAGCCAATGAAAGGTCAACACTGTCGGTTGCCGGGCCTCCTTCAAGAAATATGCGGACACTATCAGTAGCCGGGTCATACTCGAGAATACGGCCATAATAATCATTGTAAGTGGATGAAGTTGGCGTAGTACCTTTTACAGCAGCCCTGATGTAATGATGCGGGGCAATAACAGCACCACGGAGAGAAGCTGTGGCCAAATTGGTACCGGCTGCATCATGACCTGTTTCGGCAAAATATACCTTGCCATTAATTTCAGTACCCCATTCCAGACGCACATAACAGGTAGCTCCTTTTTTATAGGCCGAGTCAGCTAAAAAGATCATCTCGTTAAGATCGCTGTTATCCATCATTATCCAGTTTCCGTTGGTTGGATCGTTTAATCCATGCTTGTATGCATAGAGATTACCGGAGTTAAAATCACCTGCGGTAGTGGCAACGAATTTAGTTAACAAGCCGGGTGTGCCGTCTTCGAATAAATAAACTGTTTTATTATCGGGCATAATTACACCACCTTCAAATGACATACGACCCCAGTTGTATTGCTTGCGAATGGCTTTGGCCTGTTTAGGATCAACCTGCACCATGTATCCGATATTATGAACACGCTTAATGGTGTCATTATCAAAAGGAAGACCTGAAGGCATGAGCCAGTCGAGGTTACCATATCCGATCATAAAATCACAAGTATCTTTATTGAACGGTGTCCGGATTCCGGCATAGCTGGCAGGAGGATATTCTTCGGCAGTCCATATTTCACCATCAGGACCTATGATACCACCGCAGTTATTCCATGTTTCGCCAACGGTATTCTCGAAATCAATATTAAAGAATTTACCGGTACGGCCATCGGCCAGGGTTTGGCTAACCACCACAAGGGTATCCATGGCGCCACGACGAACCTTAAATACAGACATTCCGCCTCCATCACCAATACTATCATCAGCCGACTGAGTTTCCTGATTAATGGTAATCCATGCCAGGTCAGGTGTTCCGGTAACTGTATCGGCAGTGTATCCTATAAAATCGTTAGCTGCTTTTGAAACTGCCATGCCATTGGGCTGGCCATAACGGTTAGTAACAGCAACTTTATCGTAGCCACCAATAAATAATACTTGTTTCTTGATTTTTGAATCGGACGGTGCCTGTGGTACGTTATAATTCTCCCAGCTAATAGGAAAATCGAGTGAACGCAAATCAGATATGCTGTCAAAACCTGTCATTGCATACGTTACAGCATAGCCCGACGAATACGGAAACTGAGAAGCAGTAGGATGCTGAACATTAACCAGAATTGATTTACCATCGGGAGTTCCCATGCCGCCTGTCAGTTCAGCGCCTTTCGGGCCAACGAAAATACGAATCATCGAATCAATAGTTGGATTGGCAATACTAACATCCAGAAGATACATTTCACACTGATTGTTATAATAACCCTTGGCATTACGGCCATAGGTTTTGCCATTCAGGTCCTCCTGAAGAATCAGATAATCTTTGCCATTACAGCTAAATTTTCCAAGCCCGTCAGTATTCGACAAATGTTTTGCCGGATAATTGGCAGTAGAAAGGTCAACACTGTCTGTTGCAGGTCCACCTTCAAGAAATACCCTTACGCTGTCAGTAGCGGGGTCGAACATCAGCACGCGGCCATAATAATCTTTGTAGCTTGATGAAGTAGGTGTTGTACCCTGAAGAGCAGCGCGCAGGTAATGATGTGGTGCAATTACAGCGCCTCTAGCGGGAGCAGTAGACAGATTTGTTCCTGCTGCATCATGTCCTGTTTCAGCAATATAAACCTTTCCATTGATTTCAGTACCCCATTCCAGACGTACATAGCAGGAAGCGCCTTTCTTAAAGGCCGAATCAGCCACATGAAGCATCTCATTAAGGTCACCGGTATTCAATTCAACCCAGTTACCATTGGTCGGATCCTTTAACCCGTGCTTATAGGCAAAAAGTTTCCCACTGGTAAAATCATTTGCCGTATTGGCAACAAACTTAGTAAATAAACCGGGTGTGCCATCTTCAAAAAGATATACGGTTTTTTTATCAGGCATCAGTACACCGCCCTCAAATGCCATACGTCCCCAGTTATACTGTTTACGCATAGCTTTGGCTGTACGCGGATCAACCTGTACCATATATCCGACATTTTCGTAACGGCGGATCACCTGGCCTTTAAATGCCGGAGTATAACTGGATGATACGCGGTCCTTCAACCCGCCTCTCTTACCAATAATAACATCCATAGTATCGTTTCTGAAAATACTATAAATACTGCTGTTTTTAGCAGGAGGATATTCTTCGGCCGTCCATATTTCACCCGTAGGACTGATAATACCGCCACAATTATTCCATGTCTCACCTACTGTATTTTCAAAATCAATATTAAAATATTTACCGCTACGGCCATCAGCCAAATTTTGATCTACTATAATAAGTGAATCATTGCTTGCATCACGACGTACCTTAAATACTATCATACCACCACCATCACCCAATGAGTCGCTCTTAAGCTGGGTTTCAAGATTTACGGTAATCCATCCAAGGTCGCCACCGGATGAATCAGGTGTAAAACCGATAAAATCATTTGATGCTTTTGATACATAAGGACCGGCCGGCTTGCCATTGCCATCCAATGCAGCCACTTTATGATAATTACCAATAAACAAAATCTGACTTTTTATAGGCGATTTTGTCATTTGTACTGAGTCGGTCTTTGACCAGTCAATAGCAATATGCGGACTAAACTGAATACCCGGCTGTGCCATAACAGACAAGCCAAGCATCGTTGTAAAACAAAATGTAAACAGCTTTTTCATAACTTTAAAATTTAATTGGTTTATGGCTGCAAGATTAACTTACTAGTTTAATCTGAACGAATAGAATGGTTAAAATAATTGTTATTTATAAGTTAATCAAGCATAAACACTAAAAGAGGATAAGAATTATAGTTAAACAACTCATCCGTTGATTGATAATCACTCGATCTTCTACTTATAAAATTTGGAAACTCCGGATTTCTATTAACAATGATTTAATAAATAAATTTTTTATTACTACAATTTTTCTTAGACCTTAATAAAAGCGCACTAAATTATTATCCGTAGAAATAACAAAAAATTAATATCGCTAAAAGATAATTTAAGCAATGGATAATTACTTTCGCTATACATATAAATCGATTATTAAACGAGCAAAAAAAATCAAGGAAAATGATAAAACCCTTCTTTGTCATATTCAAGCTCTGGATCATTTCTGTACTATTTCTTCTGACCAATTGCACAAAAGATGAAATTATCATGCGCGATTACAGCGATACTACGCATATAACGCTTTATAAACAGGTAAATGACACAACCCGGTATATACGGTATCATCATCTGGTTGACACATCATTTATTACCGATACCATAATCGTAACAGATACGGTTATAATTTATGACACAATCCATTAAACCCGAATTTTTCAGTTGAAAAAACTCAACTGAAAAACGCTCTTGAAAATCTAATCGTTAGCTAATTGCTAACAATAAGATTTTCTAAGGCGGGGTTACCGCGTTAATGTAATAGAAATGTTGGTTTTATAGTATCTAAGGAATTTCTATTGCAAAATCGCGGTTTAAAAAATTTGAATTACCCCACTAACCTTTCTGAGACCCTGTACAAGGGTAAATGAATTAATACGAACATTAACCTAATAGGTATGTACGCTACTTTGTGCGGCAGGCAAATAATTAATTCCAAACCAGCAAAACAGCAAAACCACAAAACCCAGTGCAAGAATCCACAACGCAATAACCGTATGACTGGGATGGCGGAAACGAACATGCAGATATAGCAAATAACTCATCCAGGTAATCAGCGCCCATGTTTCTTTGGGATCCCATGTCCAGTAATGACCCCATGCTGTTTTAGCCCACAATGCACCAAATATTATTCCCATTGTAAGAAAAGAAAAACCAATATTCACAAAACTATCGGCCAGAGCCAGATGATCTGTGCCAGCTTGCCCGAAATACATTTTATATAAATCGTAAGCCGAAACCAGCGATGATGCAGCCAGCAATGCATAGGCCAACATATAAACAATAACATGCGGAACGAACCAGATACTCTGAAGCGCAGGCATAAGCGATTTATCAAAATTTTCGGGATGCAAAATATTTATCGAAAGAAACAGCATTGCAAGTACAATACTATAGGTTATAAACCATTTATATTGATGAATGAGATAAACAATCAAACCAATGAATGGAAGGAAGAGACCATACCACAGCCGTGTCTCACCCAGAGTACGCATAGGAGCCCGTTCAAGTTCTATCCATAAATATATTGTAAACAAAGTCATTACAACTGTTCCAAGTGCTATTAAAACAACCCCCGGCTGCTTTCGGGCATAGATCAGCACCAGGCCCGTAAGCCATAGTCCGAATGTTAATAAAGCAAAAATTTCAAATTGCGCTGTCATCTTTGTATTGTTTTTTTCTTTGAATCAACATAATTATGGCTCCGCCCAGCAACATAAACATACCAACATATACAGCAATAATCCAAGGATCACTGACGAGTTCAATAATACTTATGTATGAATTTCCGGCTACTGTTTCATCATAACCCGACTGATATATTTTCCATCCATCGAGAGTAAATGGTTTATTCACTTCCAGCAGCACATCACGGGTTTTACCATCACGAGCCATAAGAGTCAGCTCTGATGCAAATCGTTTCGATGCGGGCCTGCTAAACCCGATTAATTCGTTTTTACCCGTTCGGACCAGTGCTGGTGGAAAAAATCTGTTACCTGCAACTATCCAGCCCGAGGTAATACTATCACTATTCCGGAATACATGAATGTATACAGCCCGCAAATGAAATGATCTGCCGGCTTTACCCGGGAAAAACCTCTTATTGCAGAATGTATCAATTACTATGGTATACCGGTCTATGGCCACCTGATTTGTATTGCTGTCAATGGTCGCCGTCATTCCTTTTTTACTCCTTTGTACTTCACCGGTCGAATCGGTAAGAATAAGCTGCAGAGGATATTCTTCATAAATAAATTTCCGGAGTTTAAAGGCCACATTAAGGTCATATGAATTGCCCTGATTATCACCTGCCCTCCGGTTCCATTCATTGGGATACAGAATCATCGTCATTCGCTGCTGGTCGCCATAGCTAAGGGCTCCGGACAGAATCACCACAAATAACCCGGCATGATTCAATATAAACCCTGCATTATGCAAACGAAAAGGAATTAACCGCTTAAACATTGTCAGACCGAGGATAAAAAGAAAAAAAACATTTACAAAAAAATACAGCCAACTGCTACGGATATAAAAAAAAGCAAGAAGCCCTTCATGAGGAGATTTCTGTGGAATCAAGCCCATTAGCAAGCTAAGCGTCATATAGCCGGTAATTGCCGCCAGAGCAACCGGAACCGAAGTAAACCAGCGGATAAGAGGATGAATACCATAGAACAGATGCAGAAAAAAAAGTAAGAAAATAAACACTATGCCAAGAACAATATTCTGAGGAAAAGCGAACCTTACAGCGTCACTCCGAAAAATCAAATCAAGAATGATGCCGGAAAAAAAAACAAGCAGCATAATGCCAAAGCTACGAATGTATGTATTCAACATCCTGCTTTTTATACTATTTGATTTCTCAACACCTGACATGAGATAAAAATTTCGCCAATAAAGATAACCACAATAATCGTTTATAAAAAATTACTGCGTTCGCGAAAAAAATCCGACACGCCTAACATCAGGATACCAGATCATTTACAAAAAGAGATTTGATAAATGCGGGAGTTACAGTTCCATTTGAGGCAACAATACCTGTTTTCATGACATTCCATAATGGCCGGTACAGGTTTTCACATTTCCCTCCGGCTTCAGACAGGATGAGGGATGCAGCAGCATGATCTTCGGGAGTACTTCCATTATCAATAAGGCCATCGAGCCGTCCACGGGCAATATTGCACAGATCAAGCGCCGGAGCAAAATTAACTACAGTACGGCGACATTGCCTGCTCAGAGATGCCAGCATTTTAATACCTTCACTTATTTTTTCCTCCTCTGCCGCCCATGCAACAGCAATAAACGAATCGGCGGGTTGAGAGCGTGCAGATGTTTGAATTCTTTGATTATTCAGAAATGCCCCCTGGTTAAGTGACGCGTGATATAGTTCGCCGGTAACAGGATTAAACACAACGCCACAAATCATTTTATCCTTGTATTTTAATCCCACCGAAACAGTAAAGTATGGATTACCGGTAACAAAATTTGATGTGCCGTCAAGCGGATCAATAATCCAGCAATAATCACTGTGCCGGTCAGCCATTCCTTGCTCTTCAGACAAAACGGAATGTTGATGAAAAGCCGACTTAAGAATATCCAATATAATTTTTTCGGATGCCAGATCGGTTGAAGTCACTACATCATGCCTGCCCTTATCCATTATGGTTTGCAGTTCGCTAAATCCGCTATAAACCACCTTACCGGCCTCCTGCGCTGCATGAATGGCTGTTTTCAGAATCAAATCAATATCCGGGACACTCATCATGGAGTAAAAATAACTGATTCTATGATAATGTACAATGCCGGAAAATAAAAAAAGTGAATTAAACCCAATTAATTGACTACTATAAATAATATGCCGGTATTAAAAAAAATAAATACTTTTAAGAAAAAAAATGAAACACACCTTAATATCCCATTTCCGTCCTGTTCTACCAGCTTGCAAGACAGCCCGCTGTAGTCAACAATAACACCGACTATATTGCATACATCACAGGACAGGTATTCCCGGACACCACCAATATCATGATCCGTAACCGGATCAATCCATACGACACCACGGCCATGCTTACTCATGGTATTCATTTCTTCAATGGTGTACGTAATGAGATGACGCACGATTTCACTGCTGAAAATCTTTTCTCCAGTCCACTGATTGGAGTGCATGGATCAGGTACTGTCTTTCATTTCAAAGGGTTCTACTCCGGCGATGGAGGCCAGGCCAAGGGCGGGCTGGTATTACAGGATTCAGGGCGCTTTGTAGTGGACGATTCATCCACCATTGACCTGATCATGTCTGGAAACATGTACACACGGCAAATATGGATGTGGGGAGATGGCACAGGCATCTTTGAGATTGAAGAGGGCTATATTGCCGATAAAACCAATAACGGGAACCTTGGGTTAGGTACAGGATCACTTAGGATTTATGATATCATCCTTCTCACCCATCACACCCGGAGCTTACCTGTTTATATGCGTGGAGATAACATCAACTCACATCTAGTGATTGACGGAGGTAAAAAAACAAAATGGATCATCACCACCAACAACCAGATACTAAATGGCGGTTTATGGCTCGAATCGGGAGACCTAACGCTTGAAACATAAAAAAAACTTGAGATATCCGGCAGACGTTCCATTTCCACTGCCGACGGTTATGTGTTTCTGAATCCCGGCGGACTACTGATGCGCAGTGACTGCATTACCAGAGCCCCGCGCACCTTGCATAAAACCGGTCCCGACACCCTGACATTGAGCGGAGACTGCGGATTTGATATCGGCTCAATGTTGGAAATTCTTGAAGGTACCGTAGAATTTAAAACCGATGCGTATACCGACACAGCCAATGCCGGCTATGAAGTATCGTTAAACTGTTCCGGAGGCGTGGCTGTTGATTCGCAAAACCTGATCATACAGGTCAGCAATGGCGCAACGCTGGCAATTAATCATCCTATGGTCAGGATAGACAGTATTCACCTTGATTCTGCTGCTACACTGTCTATCGGCCTTACCGATACGCTTGATGTAACAAATCCGGAATGGGGCGGAATACTTAAACTAAACATCCCTGCAGGATTAAACCTCGCAGCAGGCGACACGTTTAACCTCATACCCAACAGTATTCCAAATGGCAGCTTCGATACACTACTGATTAATATTTTGGAGGTCAGATCACCAGGAATACATCAAAACTTTACACCTAAGGAAAAATCTTTATCGAGAGCGGCAGTGTATTCACAAGTTTAACTGCTGTATCAACCATCACGGATATCCGGGCATGGGTTAATCCCTTTAAAGGAATGATTAATATCGGAAACCTGCCGGGAGAAAGCTGTATGATTACGCTTTGTGATATTACAGGGAAACCGTTGATTACGACAATAACATCTGCTAGTTATCTATCCGTTTCAACACAACATATTGCATCCGGTATCTATTTTTTAATAATCCGGAATAATGAAGGTACCATAATTTTCAGGCAGCGGCTGATAAAAAACTGAGTCGGGTTATCGCGAACCGGACATCGGGTACAGTTTTACCAAAAGCCCGTCTGAACAATCATTCAATAACTGACCAATGGATTGACCGAGTACAGGATGTATGCGATGTGGATCCATTTCGCATAACGGAACCAGAACAAACCGTCGTAAATGCAATAACGGATGCGGGATAATCAGTCCGGAAGATTCCAAAACCAAATCATCATACAACAGAATATCAATATCCATGGTTCGTGCTTCATATCCGGAACTTTCAATATTTATACGGCCAAGCATTCTTTCAATATCCTTCAACTTTCGTAGTAATAAAAGTGGCTCAAGCATTGTGTTAATTTGTATGGCGCAGTTTAAGAACCACTGCCCCTTTGTATTCCCCCATGGTTCGGTTTCAAAAATGGCCGATTGCGCACATACTTCACCGGCATCTGCGCTAATCATCTCAACAGCCCTGTTTAACAAGCCGGCACGATCACCCAAATTACTGCCTAACAGCAGATCTGCTTTAGCCATAGAATTATTCACTCAAAATTAATAACGGTAAATGTAGAGATAATAAAAATATTATTTACTTTGCCGAATAAATAAATACAATTATGAAAAACTTTCTGATTTACACTCTGGCCACCATTACCGGCATCATCGTATCGTCGGTTATTTTATTTTTCATTTTTATTGGTATCGTTTCTGCAATGATTGCAATTACTTCTGAAAAGCATGTAAATGTAAAAAAGGGATCAATACTAACGCTAAAGATCAATTATCCTGTTGAAGAGCGTTCGCCCGTCCATCCATTCAAAAATTTTAACTGGAATGAATTTAAACCTGAGGTCCGTCTGGGCTTGCATGATATGATTGCCGGTATTGAGCAAGCTGCATCCGACAGTAATATTAAAGGGATATACATTGAAACTCCCGTGCTGATGGCAGGACTGAGTACAGCATCAGAACTAAGAGCAGCGCTTGCAGAATTTAAAAAGTCCGGGAAATTCATTTACAGTTATGCCGAGATGTACACACAAAGCGCTTATTACCTTGCCAGTATTGGAGATAAAGTATATCTGAATCCGGAAGGCATCATTGACTTTCGTGGGTTAAATGCCAAACTGGCCTTTGTTAAAGGAACGCTCGACAAACTCGGGATTGAGATGCAAGTCGCCCGTGGGAATGACAACCGTTACAAAACCGCAGTTGAAACCTTTACCCGCAAGGATATGAGCGCTGAAAACCGCAACCAGACATCGTTGTTTGTCAACGCGCTTTGGAACAATCTGATTCATGATATTGCTGCTTCACGAAACACTACAGCCGAAGCCCTGAACCGGCAGGCCGACAATTTCCGCTTAAAAGCCGACACTACATTAGTCAGCAATAAAATTATAGACGGACTGAAATATAAAGACCAGGTGCTGGATGAATTACATGAAATAACAGGCACTCCGGCAGGAAAAGAAATTTCATGCATCAGTATTTCTGATTATCATACAAC
>CAZRNJ010000028.1:0-16435 GCA_964601385.1 uncultured Bacteroidales bacterium
GCTCCTGGCTGATGACGTTCAGTGTTTTTCCGTTATTGTATTTGGGCGCCAGTTCTTTTACTTTTGCCGCTATTTCATCACCTATAGTGAGATATGCGAGGGGAGAGCACATTTCGTCGGTTAAGGTTTCGGGTTTTATCCGGCCTTCGTACGCGGCGCCTTCCGAGACAAGGGCGATGGAGTAGTGGCTGGGATTTTTCAATCGGTCTTCAATCATCAGTTGTGTCAGGTGTTCAATGTTAAATACATGTTCGGGTATCACGCAACGTGTGGCTACGCCGGCAATGGTTGGCAGCATGGCTGTAAACCCTGCATATCGGCCGAATACTTCCATCACCACCAACCGTTCATGCGATCCGGCTGATGTGCGTACCAGGTTTGCCATCTGAATGGTTCGAGTAATACAGGTGCTGAAACCAATGCAGTAATCGGTGCCCGGAACATCATTGTCCATGGTTTTGGGAATTGCAATGACCTTTACGCCTTTCTCATGAAGATGAACGGCATAGCTAAGCGTGTCATCGCCTCCGATTACAATAAGAAAATCTATTTTCAGGTAATCAAGGTTCTTGATGATTTCATCGGTCAGGTCGTTGATATCCTCTTTATATTTTCCGGCGAGATGTGAGGGGACATCAACCTTTTTAACTTTAAGTGGATTATTATGCGAAGTATGCAGAAATGTCCCTCCGGTGCGACCTGCCTTGTTGACAATTTCTTCGGATAGTTCGGTGAAATTATCGGCATTTTCCGGATTTCGGTCGCGGGTCATATTAACCAGTCCGGCCCAACCCTTACGGATACCGGTAACCTTAAACCCTTCCTGCAATGCACGGATAGTGATTGCACGAATAGCAGGATTTAACCCCGGCACATCGCCCCCGCCGGTAAGAATACCAATTGTACCTTTTGTGTTGCCCATGATGATTCTGTTCATTGTTTAATCAAAACAAAAGTAAGTATTTTTTTATTCTGTGAGCTAATTATTTTGTTTTCAAAATTAGTGAACTGTTCCAGGGCACAGTACAGCGGGGTGCAGGGTTTAAATCTCTGCGGTTTGCTGCAAAATGGCTGTTTTCTGATTTATTCATGTACAGTATTGGAATGGTTAATTCTTCTGTAGTATTTCTTTTCTGTCGGGCCCTATGGATACCATAGTCACTTTCACTCCTGTTTCCTGCTCAATAAACCGGATATAGTTTTTCAGTTCGTCCGGCAGATCGCTGTATTTTTCGATATTTGAAAGATCTTGGTTCCATCCTTTCAATGTTTTATAAACCGGGATCAGTGATGACTGATCGAGGGAATAAGGGAATTCCTGAGTTTCTTTACCGTTAATTTTATATGCAGTGCATACATTGAGTGTGTCGAAGCCGGAAAGAACGTCTGCTTTAGTGATGGTCATCTCTGTTACACCATTGAGCATGATGGCATAGCGTAGCGCTACCAGATCGAGCCATCCGCAACGACGTGGCCTGCCGGTTGTTGAACCATATTCGTTGCCCGTTTTGCGCATCTTTTCACCGGTTTCATCCATCAGTTCGGTAGGGAAGGGACCGCCGCCCACGCGTGTGCAATAGGCCTTGAAGATGCCAATCACATTGCCAACATTGTTTGGCGGTACACCGAGTCCGATGCATGCGCCCGCAGTAATAGTGTTCGATGAGGTAACAAAGGGATACGAGCCGAAATCTATGTCGAGCATGGTGCCTTGTGCTCCTTCGGCAAGTACGGTTTTATTGGCGGCAAGGTAACCATTCACCAGGTGTTCGGTATCGGCAATTTTAAATTTTCTCATTCGTTCTATACCTTCCATCCAGCCCTGTTCGAACTCACTGAGATTGTAATTGAATGAATACTGGCTGAGGATCTGTTGGTGTTTCTTGATCAGATAACGATATATTTCATTAAATCCCGGATCAAGGATGTCGCCTACTCGTAGCCCGTTACGCCCTGTCTTATCCATGTAGGCAGGGCCGATCCCTTTTAATGTTGACCCGATTTTTGTATCTCCCTTAGCTGCTTCTGATGCAGCATCGAGGATACGATGTGTAGGCAGGATCAGATGCGCCTTTTTCGATATAATGATTGTGTCAAGATATTGAACGCCAAGCTTATCAAGTTCATTGATCTCTTTGCTGAAAATGATGGGATCTATCACTACGCCATTCCCTATGATATTTATTTTTTCGGGATGAAAAATACCCGATGGAATCATATGCAATACATGCCTTATATTGTTGAATTCCAATGAATGACCTGCATTGGGGCCTCCCTGGAAACGCGCTACAACATCATATCGCGGTGCAATTACATCTACAATTTTCCCTTTCCCTTCATCGCCCCATTGGAGCCCTAATAAAACGTCTAATTTCATTTGTTGTTTTTTGGTTTATATTTGATAATTAAACTCAAGTAATTAATAAACAGAGTGTTGTTGTGAATATGGAATGGGCGGGTCAATTGGGTTCGTATCATTTTCTGGATTTAGCACACGATGTACATTTGCCGTAAAAGTACAACGAATGGTATAAAATATCAAATCTGAACTCTTCTTCCACATGGTTCTGGATATTTTTAACTCTGTTATCGGAGAATTCAGTGATTTTTCCGCATGTCAGGCACACCAGATGGTCGTGTTGTTTACATTCAAATGTTTTTTCGAATTTTGCTGTATGTCTTCCAAACTGATGTTTAATTATCAGTTTGCTTTCCACCAATAGGTTAATAGTGTTGTAGAGTGTAGCTCTGCTGATTTTATGATGATTGTTTTTCATCCTGCTGTAGAGTGAATCAATGTCGAAATGACCGTTTATTGAATAGATTTCGTCAAGGATGGTGAATCGTTCGGATGTTTTACGAAATCTCTTTTTTTCGAGGTATTCGCTCAACACTTTGTGGATGGTATTTGTGAGGTTGTGGCTTTCCATGGATTAAGCAGCGGGCTAATGGGTTTCGTCTTCTTTGATTTCAATCCGGCGTACATGTTCAATGCCGTTGATCTTGCCGATATCAAGGATGAGATTATTCAAGTCCTTGGTGTCATGCACGTACAGGTCAATCTGGCCGGTGAATAAACCATTTTGACTGTTGAAGCTGAAACTCCGGATGCGGACATCCAGTTTATCAGCCAGTTGAGTGGTAATGTCTTTGTAGATATTGTGGTTGTCAATTCCTTCGATTGTCAGGCGAATGGGAAATGACAGGATTCGGTAAGATGTCCATTTTACAGGGATAATCAGGTTTGCGTGTCTTGACATGATCTTTATTGCATTGGGACAATTGGCTTTATGGATAATCACTTTGCCCCTGGGCGCTGAATGTCCGATAACTTCTTCGCCGGGTATTGGCTTGCAGCAGGATGCAATTTTATAAACACTTTGTTGTTGTGTGGTTTGATCATGCGTTATAAGCCGGTCATCGGGATTAATCAGTATCGTTCCATCATCATTTTGCGCCGGAGTGTTTTTTTTGTTCCATGTCAGGGTTTTTGCAATCTGTAATTGCCAGTAACGGATAAATCTGTTGGTTTGTTTACGGGTCAGTTCTTTTTGTAAGCTGCTGGCAGAAATATGGCCGGATGCAATTTTTGTGTATAATTCGTCTCTTGAGTGAACAACAAATGCAGCATATAACCGTTTATACAGATGCTGATCAACTTCAATATTTAAGCTCAAGATGGCATTGTTAAATATTTCTTTGCCTTTTTTAATCTTATGTTTGAGTTCGGCTTTCAGCGCTTTTTTTATGGATGTACGTGCTTTGGCCGTGATAACGAAATCGAGCCATTCATAGGATGTTTTGTTTTTTTCGGCTGTAAGGATTTCTACCTGATCGCCGCTGTTAAGCTTATGGCTCAGGGGTACCAGTTTGTGATTTACTTTTGCCGCTAATGCCTTGTTTCCGATTTCGGAGTGGATTTCAAACGCCAGATCAAGGGCAGTAGCATCGGTGGGCAGTGTTTTAATATGGCCTTTAGGCGTGAAAACCATGATCTCTGATGAATAAAGGTTAAGTTTGAATTCATCGAGAAATTCGAGTGCATCTACGTCAGGCGTTTCGATGAGTTCGCGCACACGGTTGAGCCATTTATCAATTTCTCCTTCTTCGGAAGGATGCTCGCGCCGGTAATCAAGATAGGCCGATAAGCCACGTTCGGCCAGTTTTTGCATCCGTTCTGAACGGATGTGTACCTCTACCCATTTCCCGTTTGGCCCCATAAAGGTTGCGTGAAGCGCTTCGTAACCATTCGCCTTCGGCTTGGTCAGAAAATCATGAATCATTTCCGGCTTGGGCATGTATAGGTCGGTGATCAGCGAATAGATTGACCAGCATTGGAATTTTTCAGGAACATCGGGCGTGGGTTTAAAAATTATATTAACCCGCAGCAGATCATATGCCTGTTCGAAGGGCATATTTTCGAATTGCATCAGGTACCAGATATTATAAATTGAGATGGGTGCCCGCTGGATGATAGCATGGATATTATGCTCAATGAATTTTTCGCGAAGGCGGGATGAAAAATTTTCAATGTAATATTCGCGTGTTTTTTCTGTTGCTGTGATTTTATTTTGCAGTTCTTCGAATACTTCGGGATAACGGTATTTTAAACTCAGGTTCTCCAGTTCGGTTTTGATGGTATAGAATCCCAGCCGGTGTGCCAGTGGTGCATACAGATAAATGGTTTCACCGGAAAACTTGATCTGTTTGTTTCGCGGCATTGAATCAAGGGTGCGCATGTTGTGCAGGCGGTCGGCTAATTTGATCATGATTACCCGTACATCGTCTACGAGGGTGACCAGCATCTTACGGAAATTCACGGCCTGGACAGATACATTTTCATCAATGGCGCCGGTGATTTTTGTCAACCCGTCTACCAGTGCGGCAATCTTGTCGCCAAACATACTGCGTATGTCGTCGAGTGTATAGCGGCTGTCCTCAACTACATCGTGTAATAATGCGGCAATAACTGATTTAGAGCCCATACCCATTTCTTCTACCGTGATGCGTGCCACCGCGAGGGGATGGATAACAAAGGGCTCTCCCGATTTACGTTTTACTCCTTTATGCGCTTTGCATGCCAGTAAAAAAGCATTTTCTATTTGTGCTATGCTCTCTGGATTGGCCTTATCTTTTAGCAAGAGAAGTAAATCCTGGAATTGCCTTTGTATTTCGGGATCCACTTCAGTTTTTATACCTGTTGTTGTTGCCGATGAGTCCATTTTTTACTGAATGAGCTAATAAAATTAGCTAAAATTCATGTCTTAACATAATCTTATGGCTTAAAAATTCGTGCGATATTCAAAATAACGTCTGTTCAGGGATACACAACTGTTATTTCTCCGCTTTGTGTTGTTTCACGACCATCGGTTGAGGTAACCATAAGGGAATAAATATATACGCCGGTTTCAACCGGTACACCCTTATACCGGCCGTCCCAGCCGGTTTCCGGATCGGTGCTCTGAAACAGTTTATTGCCCCACCGGTTATAAACCACCAACAGGTATTTCTCCGGCTTAAAGCTTAACAATGGTTTGAAAATATCATTTTTACCATCTCCATTGGGAGTGAACCCGTTTGGTGCTTTTATATCCGGCATCACCGAAACACATATCCGGTTTGATTTTGATTCAGACAATGTATCCCTAACGGTAATAAAATAGCAGAATTCATTTTCGATCCGTTTTTCGCCGGTATAACTTCGCAGGGGGCTTACATCATCGGTATACTGTAACGATGATGTGTTTTCTATAATCTTTTTCTGTATGGCTTCATTGACCTGTATAACGGTATACCGCAAATCGGATGAAAAGGGCTTGTATTTAGTCCATGAGAGGTGGTTTGTCAGCGACTCGTTCGAAACATTGAGTATGATGTTATTTACAGGTCCTGAAGTTTTTATTTCAACATTGCAGGTATTGAGCGCCGCCAGTTTATAATAATAAGTAGTTGACGTTGTGTTCAGGTCCGGATCAGAATACTGAATCAGTTTTCCGTTATAATTACTAAATGTATGAATGGCATCAAAATCCCGCGTTATAGATAATGACCGGTAAAGAATATAAGAGGATAGTTCACTGGAGGGGTCAATGGAAAATTCGGTGTTGATATTTGCGCCTTCAACACTTGCCGTACCGATGATGAATGATGGGGTTGCCGGCATGGCGGTATATTTACTGATACGATAGGAGGTTGAACTGGCCGAAGTACCCGATTCGGCTTTGATATAATAGGAGTAGGAGGTATTGGCCTGAATATTCTGGATGACATAACTGGTGGAGGTTGTTGAGCCAATGATTGTCCCGGAGTTGTAATCATAAACTTTATATTGCAGTACGCCTCCCGGCCAGCCGATATAGGGTGTCCACGACAGGATGATATGGTTGTTGCATGAATCGAACTGCAGCATCGTGGCTATACTGTTATGCATCGGTGTTTCATCGCTGGCCACATTGGCTGAGTCGCGCGCTACAAGATAAAAACGGCGCGATACATTAGCTGCAGAGCTAAAGGTGTATGTTGTTTCGGTACGAGGCAGGGTAACGAAGGGAACGCCTCCGTCAATACCTTGTATGATTTCATAAAACTCGTATTGTTTGATGTTTGGGGTAGGGCTGGGTTGCCATGTGATGGTCACCTGGCCGGTGGCCGGATCAACGCTGATGGATGTAAATACTGCCGCATCGGGTATAGCGCCTGCCGACAGGGTTATGAAAAACAAAACGGTTCTGATAACGGTTGATTTCATTAGTTATATTAACGAAAAGCCAAAGTAATTATTTTTTTTATGCCGGCAAAATCATGTCCCCGCAACTACTTCATAAAAATCTTCGGGGTTCAGATACCTTCGCGCCATTTCTATTAGTGTTTCAGGGGTAATTGTATGTATGGCCTGAAGATACCGGCTGTAATAATTGAACGGAAGTTTTGCTGCCATCAGCATCCGGCAGGTATCGGCTGAAGCAAACGGGCCGTCAAATAATTCAAGCATATTACCGGAAAGATAGCTTACAACGTTATCCAGTTCATTGCTGTCTATGCGTTTGTTTCGCAGGGTATGGATTTCGGAATAGATCTCTTTCAATGCAGCAGATGTGTATTGCGAGCCGGTTTCGGTGCTGATAACCAAGTATCCGGTGTTGGATAAATCTCGCAACTGCGAACTGGCGCCATAGGTGTACCCTTTGTCCTCACGCAGGTTCTTCATCAGCCGTGAACCGAAATAGCCACCCAACACTGTATTTAAAACACTCATGGGGATATAATCCGGATGATGTCTGTTAAACAATAACCGTCCGGTAAAGATTGCATTTTGTACAGCATCTTTCTTGCGGATGAATTGCTTCTGCTGCCGGCCGGGAACAGGCGGCGGAGGGCTAAATGCTGCAGCCATTGTGCTTGTCCATGTTACTTCGCTAAAGTGCCGGTTCAGCAGTCCGGCGATTTCAGGTCCTGCATCACCGGAAACGATGATTGTGCAGTTCGATACCGCACAGTAATTTTTATGAAATTCAAATAGATATTCCGGCTGTATTGCCGCATAATCAGCGGCTGTGGTGATATATCCGTTGGGATGATCATTACCGAACAGAGCCTGCCGGAAGTGGTTATCAGCAATTGTTCTGACTTTCTTCTGCTGGGTAAGAAAGGTTTGAAGTTGTTGATTCCTGATAACTTCCAATTCGTTAACCGGGAATGAGGGTTCGCGGATGATTTCCGATAGTAAAGCAAGTAATGCAGGCAGGTGTTTAGTCATGCACAGCAGCGTAACAAAGCAATGATTTGCCCTGACATCAGCAGTGAGTGTGGCGCCATGGTAATTTAGTATCTCGGCAATCTCAGCCGGCGAATGGTGCAATGTTCCTTCCTGAAGCATCAGATAGGTAAAAGCTCCTGTCAACGGCCATTTGCCTGCCCAGTGGCCAATTGAGAAAACAACCTCTGTGCGCACCAATCCTTCACTTTCACCCTCAATACAGTAAACAGGAATACCATTGCTAAGATTGAATGTTAACGGATTTAACGGTTCAATGCGATCTACCCGGTGCACACGCGGTGGTTGTTTCCGGTTGATACCTGTCATTTTGATTCTATTATTTTTTTATAGTTTAGTACCGAGCAAACAGATGATTGAAATAATTCCTGTGCTGTTGATTTGATCTCACCGGCAGTAACCGAACGATATCTGTCTGCCTCGGTAAACAACATAGCAGCATCGCCCAGCAACTCGTAGAAGGCAAGATTAACGGCATATTCGGTATTATTGGTCAACAGTTGCAACAGTTCGGTTTCATTCTGGTTTATTACTTTTTTCAATTCCCGCTCTTCTGTTCCTTGTGAAACCAGCAGATTTAATTGTTCATTTACTGCTTCCTCGGCGGCAGCAAAGGATATGCCGTCCGGCAGTTGGCCGCTGATCACCAGCAGTCCGTTGTCAATGGTAGCTGTTACAAAGCTGTGGATGTCGTTGAATATCTTTTTTTCTGACACGAGCGACCGGTAGAGCCGTGATGAGTTGCCGCGGGTAAGCATATCAGAAATCAGATTGGCGCTGTAAAATGCCTTGTTTTTACGCTTACTCATTTTATAAGCGATATAGATTGAATTTGCAGGTACAGGCCGTTCTACGGTTAGTTCACGTCTTTTGTTTTGTAATGGTTCCGGTGGAATGTTACGCAATGCAATTTCTCTGGACGGAACAGACGAAAACCATTCACCGGCTTTACTTGTCAGGGTTTGAACATCGGCGTTTCCGCTCAACACTACGATGGCATTATTTGGGGCATAATAGCGAAAAAAGAATGACCGTACATCATCAAGTGTTGCTGTCTCGATATGCGACAATTCCTTGCCGATTACGGGCCAGCGGTACGGATGAACAGTATAACACAGGGACATCAGTAACATGAATGCATCACCATAGGGTTGGTTGAGATAACGCTGTTTATATTCTTCGCAAACTACTTTGCGTTGTACATCAAGTCGCTCTTCAGAGAATATGAGCTGCAGCATACGGTCTGACTCCAGCCATAATGCCGTGTCGAGATTCGCCGCCGGGACAGTGATGTAGTAATTGGTAAAATCATAAGTGGTGAAAGCATTGTTTGAAGCGCCGGCTTTTTCTGCCTCAATATCATAGTGGGGAATATTCACCGAGCCGCCGAACATCAGGTGTTCAAACAGGTGTGCAAAACCGGTGCGTGCGGGATCCTCGTCGCGCGAGCCAATATCATACAACGTGTTTACCGTGATGTACGGCGTTTGACGGTTTTCAGCCGCAATCACCCGGAGCCCGTTGGGTAAGATAAGTTTTACCGGTTTATTCATCAGGTGGTTGCTCTGTTTTCTTTTTATTATTTTTGCGCACGTAAAAGTATACAATTATGTTTTTAATTAAACTGCTTACCGAAATTAAACTTCCGAAAAATCATAGTATTACCCTTCAGCAGTTGATTATTACAATATCACTGGTGGCGGGTGGTTATCTGCTTGGTCTGCTGATCGAAAAAATTGTACTGATCCGCTTGCGCCGTTTTTCCGAGAAAACAAAATGGAAGGGCGACGATATAGTTGTTCACGCCTTGCACCACATGATTATTCCCTGGTTTATCCTTGCCGGTTTGTCTTTTGCAATCTCATACCTTCCGTTTGATCCGGCAATTGAGAAAGCGCTTCAAACTATTCTGAAGGTGATTACTATCATTTTACTTACTATTATAACTTCACGTATTAGTGTGGGTTTTGTAAGAAATTTTAGCCGGAATATTGACGGCCGGTTACATTCATCTTCAATATTGACCAATATCACGCGTATTCTTATTTTTTTGCTGGGCGCTCTTTTTTGCCTTCAAATACTCGGCGTTTCCATAACCCCTTTGCTTACTGCTTTGGGTGTAGGTGGTCTGGCGGTTGCTTTAGCTTTACAAGATACCTTGTCGAATCTGTTCTCAGGGCTGCAGATCCTGGTGTCGAAGCAACTGCATATCGGTGATTATATTAAACTTGAATCAGGAGAGGAGGGATATATTACAGACATTACATGGAGAAACACCTCTATCCGGGCGCTAACCAACAATATGTATATTGTCCCGAATTCCAAACTGGCCAATTCCAATATTGTGAATTATTATTTGCCTCAGCAGGAGCTGGCGCTCATTATCCCTGTTGGCGTTGCTTATGGCAGTGATCTTGAGAAGGTAGAGCGTGTGACCGTTGAAACCGCTATGGACGTATTGCAGCAGTCACGCTGTGGCGTATCCGGTTATCAGCCCAATGTACGGTTCTCCGGCTTTGGCGAATATGCCGTGAATTTTAACCTGATTGTTCGGGCAAGAGAATTTAACGACCAGTTCATGCTCCGTCACGAGATCATCAAGGCCATACACAAGCGCTTTCAGAACGAAGGTATTAGTATACCTTATCCCGTGCAGGTGGTGAAGATTGAGGAGAAAAAGTAATACCGGTACTTTTGCTGTTTTGTTTATCTGCAGCATGGTAATCCACGATAGGTAAATGGTAAATATATCGTATGTAAAATAATATAAACCAATATTTTATAGTTGAATATTAGGTTGTGTTGTTATATAACTATGTTGCACCTTTTTTTTTGTTTATAAAAAGTGAATTAATGTATTCTCAACCCATAATTTAATCTTGTACTTTTAACGGCACAAAAAACAGAAACCATGAACAGAGATAACACAATTTTTGAGCTGATAAAGAATGAAAGACATCGTCAGATGAGCGGTATTGAACTAATTGCATCCGAGAACTTTGTGAGTGAACAGGTACTTGAAGCAATGGGTTCGGTATTAACCAATAAATATGCCGAAGGTCTGCCCGGTAAGCGTTATTATGGCGGATGCAGAGTAGTAGATGAAGTAGAGAACCTTGCTATCGAACGGCTTAAAAAATTGTTTAACGCTGCATGGGTAAATGTCCAACCGCACTCAGGCGCACAGGCCAATTCGGCTGTGATGCTTGCTTTTCTTAATCCGGGCGATACATTTATGGGGCTTGATCTTAGTCATGGCGGACATCTTTCGCACGGCTCGCCGGTAAATTCATCGGGTATCCTTTACAGGCCGGTGGCTTATGGCCTTAACCCGGATACCGGCCGTGTTGACTATGATATGATGGAGAAAACAGCGTTGAAGGAAAAGCCGCGGCTGATCATAGCCGGTGCATCGGCCTATTCCCGCGACTGGGATTATGCGCGCATGCGCGCCATTGCCGATAAGGTTGGCGCTCTGCTGATGGCTGATATCGCACATCCCGCCGGACTTATCGCGAAAGGACTGCTCAATCATCCTTTTCCGCATTGCCATATTGTTACATCTACAACACATAAAACATTACGCGGACCGCGCGGTGGCATTATCATGATGGGCACTGACGCTAAAGATCCATGGGGACGGAAAACACCAAAGGGCGAAGATAAGATGATGTCGCAATTGCTTGATACTGCCGTCTTCCCGGGTACACAGGGCGGGCCGCTTGAGCATGTTATTGCTTCAAAAGCCGTTGCCTTTGGCGAAGCGCTTACCGACTCCTACCGCGACTATATCATTCAGGTGCAGAAAAACGCTGCTGTTATGGCCAAATGTTTTGTAGATAAAGGATATAAAGTTGTTTCCGGTGGTACCGATAATCATTCCATGCTTATTGACCTGCGTACCAAGGTGCCTGCTGTTACCGGTAAACAGGCCGAGAATGTTCTGGTGGAAGCAGATATAACACTCAATAAAAATATGGTGCCTTTCGATGACCGTTCGCCTTTCCAGACATCCGGATTCAGGATTGGAACACCTGCTATCACTACACGCGGCGCCAAAGAGGACATGATTGCTATTATTGTTGAGCTTATTGATGATGTTTTGATGCATATTGACGACTTAAGCACTATTAGCAGGGTGCGCAAAAAGGTAAACGAAATGATGAAGGATTATCCGCTGTTTGCTTATTGATTTTTGCTGTACCTCAAATGCACTGGTATCTTGTCCTGGCAGTTATTGGTGCCGGCATAGTATCCGGTTTTATGAATACACTCGCCGGCAGCGGTTCGCTTATTACCCTTCCACTGCTTATGATGTGCGGGTTGCCTGCCAATATTGCCAATGGTACTAACCGTATTGCTATTTTGCTTCAGAACCTTGTTGGTGTTACTGTATTTAGCAAACAAAAAATCATTAATTATAAAACGGACATTTGGCTGGCAGTACCTGTTGTTGCAGGTTCATTGTTAGGCGCAGGACTGGCTGTTCGCTTAAACAATAATGTCATTGAAAAGGCAATTGGTGGTGTAATGGTGCTGATGTTTTTTCTGATTCTGCTGAAACCGGAGGTATGGATTAAAGGCAGATCAGAAAAGGTCAAAGGCGTACCCACAGTATTACAATATAGTATTCTGTTTTTAGTTGGTATTTACGGTGGTTTTATTCAGGCCGGAGTAGGTTTATTTATGCTGGCAGCCCTGGTGTTGGCTTCGGGTTATGACTTAGTGAAAGCAAATGCACTAAAATTATTATTTGTTCTTCTCTATACACCATTCGCTCTGGTAATTTTTATGATAGATGGCCAGATTAACTATAGTTGGGGTTTATTTCTTTCTGCTGGTAATATGGTTGGTGCTTACATCGCCTCAAAGATGGCGCTGGAGAGAGGTGCAGGTTTTATCCGGATTGTATTACTTGTCGTGATAATGATTGCAGCACTGGATTTGACAGGGGTGTTGAAGTGGGTGATTGGAATGATTAGAGCACAGGTTCTGTTCGCGGTGTAACGGTACGGCCGATTTTTGGTGCGCCCCTTTCGGCAATGCTTTTTTTGCTTTTTTGCTCAATTCAGCCGGATTTTTTTCCACGGATCTCACGGATTGAACATGGATGTTTAGTTCTTATCTGTTATAATCAGTGTAATCAGTGGGATACTTTTTTTCCCACGGATAACATGGATGGATGCCAAATTGATTTGATGCGAATCTCTGCATTGCTGCACCACCAGCTTACCCACAGCCATTACGCAATACCCAAAATCTACCTCAGTTTAAAATGATAGGTTATTGTTCCTTCAACTTCTGCTGCAGCGTCGGCTTTGCGGTCGAATATGGAAGCCCGTGCGGCTTTCTCCGCTACACCCAGCAGGTAGTCGTCAGTTGTTGTTGATCCTTTATATCCGGGTGCTGCATGGGTTACTTTTCCGTCTTTGTTTACAATAATTTTCACAACGACGATACCTGATTTTTGTTGCTGATTGTCGGGTACTACAAGGTTCAGTGGTTTGCGGCCGGAGAGCGAAAACGATACTCCGTTGCCTGTTCCGCCTCCCGGTCCATAATTTTTTGAGTTCGGATCACCATCCGGATCTCCCTGATTGCCTTGTCCCTGGGTTATTCCTTCGCTGCCATCACCGTTGCCCGGTCCGCCCGGATTGCCCGGAAATAATGCTTTTGAGTTGATTGTGCGTTCACGAACGGTGGGGCTTTCGGTTTTTTTCTCCTGTACGGATTCGCTCACGGCGGTGTTTTTTTTCGCAGTCACAATCTTTGGCTTTTCTGCGACGCTTTCGGTCTTTTTTTTTTGAATTACCGGAGCATCCTCTATATCCTGTGTCAGATATGCTTCTTTATCTGTTGATTCGGATGCCGGCGGGACATCTGATGCTTGCGCCGAGCCAAGGTTATTATCCATCATGCCCGGATCAACTTCTCCCAGACCGCCAGCATCAGTTCCGAAGTTTACCAGCAGCCCTTCTTCGGGTGGTGGCGGCCAGGGCGCTGTGTAGCCAAAAAATAAAGCCAGTAGTAACAATCCTACATGGTAAGCAATGGTAGTGGCTATACCCCGGGCCTTATCTTTATGTGCATTTATTGTGCTCATTCGGGCTGTGTGGCTAAGATCAGTTTGTAATTATTGTTTTTGGCAATGGTCATTACTTTAACCACTTCATCAATAGGAACCGACTTCTCGGCATGCAGGGAGATACAGGGTTCCGGCGTGTTGCGCAGTTTGACTTTCAGGATATTCTCAAGTTCGGAATACGGAATGGGCGTTGTCTCAACAAAATATTCGAGACGGCTGTTGATTGAAACACTGATGCTGGGTGTGGCTTCTGCTTGTATATTGCTGCGCGGAAGCAACAGCTTGATGGCATTGGGCGCAACAAGTGTTGAGGTGAGCATGAAGAAAATCAGCAGCAGAAAGATCATGTCCGTCATGGATGCCTGCTGATATTCGGCGCTTATTCGGTTTCGTTTACGGATAGCCATGGGCGATTATTTTACCGGCTCGTTTAATAAATCCATAAATTCGGTGGTGTGTATTTCGAGGTTGAACAACACTTCATCTACTTTTACCACCAGATAGTTATAAAAGAAGTAGGCCGGTATTCCAACCATCAGACCGGCTACCGTTGTTACCAGCGCCTCGTATATGCCGGCTGAGAGCAGGCCTACATTCAGGTTGCTGCCAGCCGATGCCATGGTGTAAAAAGCGCGGACCATACCGGTTACTGTACCGAAAAAGCCCAGCATTGGTGCAGCGCCGGCAACAGAAGCCAGCAGCGGTATGCCTTTCTCAAGTTTTGCAATTTCCATGTTTCCCACATTCTCAATGGCTGTATGCACATCATTCAGCGGCCGGCCTAATCGTTGAAGCCCTTTGAGAATCATACGCGCGGTAGGACTGTCGGTAGAATGGCACAAAGCTACGGCGGCTTCAATTTTATCGTCGAGGATATATTCCTTAATCCGGTTCATGAAATTTTTGTCCAGACGCGCTGCCCTGCGTAAGGCAAAATATCGGTCAATAAAAATATACACCGAAATAATGGAAAGTAATGCAATAGGAATCATCACCCATCCGCCTTTCAGCGCCAACTCCCAAAACGAGAGGTGGGCTTGCGCCGGAACAGGTGCTGTTGTTGATTGAAGTAGGATAAATGCTGTCATACCGGTCAGTTTTTAGTTTTTATAGTTCGATATTGTGCTAAGATAGGTTGATTTTATCATTTTCAGCAGGTTTACTTTTTAACAAGTTTTCAAAGCAATTATTCAATGACTATGCCGGTGTTCTTTTGGATCTGCCGGTCATCCAGTTCCAGTATTGTTTTAACACCTGTTTGAACGAATCAAATTCTTCCCGGTAAAAAATACCTACGCCCTGTTTATACCGCGAATCTTCGTACAGCAGTTTGTCGTTTGACCGGTTAAAGGCCTGAACCCGCAGCTTACCGCTCCGGTTCAGTTTTACATCAACCTTAAAGTCACCTACGATATTTTCTGACGATGTTTGTTCTGTTGTGCCGTATTGGCCGCCCATATCAAGGTTTCCGGCAATACTTACACGGTTGTTGAACATTTGTGTGGATAATGCTACCTCGTATTCGTCAGACATCATCTGGTCGCCGGGCCTGTAATTCACTCCCAGATCAACATTGCCGCTCCACTTCGAAAGCCAGTTGCTTAATTGATTCGAAAGCAGTTCGCTGGTGGTGACGCCTACACCCGTATAGCCCATTCCGGACGAGGAGCCGGCTTGTGCGCCTACCAGATCGGGGTCGGGATAGAAACTATTCAGCACTAAAAGTGATAAAAACTGCACGCTTCGCTTATCTTCATTTACTATCAGTGAAGCCACCTGGTTTTGTGTCTCGGGCTCAACAGTGGGTAATACAATGGCATATTCAATTTCAGGGGCAAGCAGTTTTCCTTTCAGATGAATCCGGCACTCAACAGGGACTCGTCGTTTGTAAGTGGCCGAGGTATCATTAAATAAACTGGCTAATGATGTTTTAAGTTTATAAACAGCATCCATATCAATGTCTGCATCAACCGGATCGCCGTTCCAGTTAATTACACTTCCGGACTGGATATCGAATTTTTTATTAATCAAGTTCTGCAGTGTGAATAGGTAGTCGCCCTCTGTAAATGAATATTTTCCGAACATTTCAAATTTTCCTTTGTCATTGATATTCAGCTTCAGGTTGCCGTTTCCGCGTCCTTTTATCAGGTCGCCCATTTTTGAATCGAAGACAATTTGTACTTCCATGGCTGGCGTGAGCTCCAGATCGAAATCGAGGATAAGGCCGGCTATTGATGCGTCCAGCGTATCGCGAAGCACAATTTTTTCATCGTCATCTTCTTTCGGTTTTGCTGTGCTGCTGTAAAAGGTGATGAAATTATTTTCCTGTACACTTTCAGCCGATTTCATCGGGATATAGAAGCGTGAACCATCCTGTGTTTTTGCCGAAACATTGATCATTACTTTGCCCGGCTCGCCCGAAATCTTTACTAGTCCCGAACCGATTGCTTTACCGTAATAATAATCGTTATCAGCCGGCTGTGTGTTGAGCATAATAAATTTTTTAGAATCTATACTCAAATTAAACTGCCACCGTTTGAACCGTTGTGTAATCACTTCACCATTCACTGTGGCTT
>CAZRNJ010000029.1:0-16359 GCA_964601385.1 uncultured Bacteroidales bacterium
TCTAAACCATTAAATTTTTCCGTTATTTTGAGTTATTAAGGATTGACTAAATAACCCAGCCAAACCAATTATTTATCATTTCTACATAATTTACATTTAATTAAATTGGTTTTATTGAAATACCAATACACCGCCAAACCAACAATCTTAATGCACAAATAACCGATAAATTATTAACTTTCAGCCGGAAAAAGCATATCAATGAAACTACTGGTTGTAGAAGATGAGGTGAAATTATTAGAAAGCATAATTCACTATTTTAAGCAGGAAAAGATTATATGTGAAGGAGTTAGCAGATACTCCGATGCTATTGAAAAAATATCACAATTCAATTACGATTGTATCATAGTAGACATCACACTGCCTGACGGGAACGGTTTCGACATTGTAAGAGAGGTGCGTAAAAAAAAGAAAAACACCGGGATAATAATCATCTCGGCGAGAGACAGCGCTGCCGACAAGATTACTGGCCTTGATATCGGATCAGACGATTATTTGGCCAAACCCTTTCACCTTTCAGAATTAAATGCCCGGATAAAAGCGCTTTTGCGCCGTATTCATTTCGATGGAACCAACATAATAGAAATGAATGAGATACGGGTTGATTTGAATAAACAGGAGGCCAGGGTAAATGATACCATTCTTGTTTTAACCCAGAAAGAATACCAACTGCTATTATTTCTTCTTTCAAATAAAGATCGTGTAATCACTAAAAACTCGATTGCCGAACACCTCTGGAGGGATGAATACAGCTACGGGTCGTATGATTTTATTTATACACACATGAAAAATCTGCGAAAGAAACTATTATCGGCCGGTTGTAAGGACTACATTAAAACAGTGTATGGAATTGGGTACAAATTCGACACCGAATGAAACTGCTGAATAAGACCACCGCTTTCTACATTATTTTTACACTGCCGGCTCTGGCTGTAATTTCGGCTCTTTTTTTCTTCATTCTGCATACTGTATTTTCTAACCAGACGGACTATGCGCTTTTAAAGGACAAAGGGCTGATTATCAGCCAGGCCACAAAAAGCAATACTAAAAACAATCATTTATATAAAAACATCAACAGCAGTTTTCAACTTCGAGAGATTCAACCATCAGTCTACATTCCGGACATTTACTCTTTTGTCAGCACCTTCGACTCGACAGAAATGAAATACAGAACCTATAGAGAATTGAGGGCTTCGGCTCAGATCCGGGGTAAAAATTACCAGATGGTCATCAGCAGATCTTTTGTTGACAACAGTTCGCTGCTGTATTTCCTGATTACCATTGGTGTTGTACTATTCGGTTTTCTGGCTTTATATTTTATTATTATCAACCTCTTTATCTCTCGCCGCATCTGGAGACCCTTTGAGCAGACGTTATCGGTGCTGCGCGATTTTACACCCGAGCAGAATGATGCCATACGGTTTCCGAAAACCAAAACCGACGAGTTTGCTGAATTGAACTATGCAGTAGAACGAATGGCTCTGCGCATCATTCGAGACTTCAATAACCAGAAACAGTTTATACGGAATGTATCTCACGAAATCCAAACCCCCTTATCCATTATCAATTCAAATGTTGAACTGTTAATCCAAAATAACAATCTCACCAAAAAAGAAATTGAACAGATTCAGAACATCAGCGAAACAACAAACCGGTTATCTAAGTTAAATCACACTCTGCTGTTATTGTCGAAAATAGAAAACAACCAGTTTATTGATAAGGAGCCGGTAAGTATCAACAAGCTATTGCTGTTAGTTATCGAGAAATATAAGCCACAATGCGATTACAAGAAGGTAAGCATAATCACCGACCTGCCGGACTCCCTGGATGTATTGATGAATCCGGTGCTGGCAGATGTGCTTTTATCAAACCTGTTTCTTAATGCAGTACGGCATAATCAAACAGGCGGATATATCTCGGTTTATGCAGGCGAGAACACACTGATCATCGAAAATTCAGGACCGCCCCTGACGGTTAATCCCGACAGCGTATTTGAGAAATTCGTTAAATCGGGCAATTCACCCGAATCACTGGGTCTCGGACTTTCGCTGGTAAAACAGATTTGCGAAATCAATCACTTCACCATCTTATTTGAATCGTCGGGCACTACGCACAAAATGACCGTCCGGTTCAGTTAACAATATCTATCACTCAACCACAACCTTTCCCATTATTACTTTATCACCTGTGGTAAGCCGTACAACAAATACACCTTTTACAGGTATAGTTAATTCTATAGTATGCCGGCCGGCTGTTAAAAATTTCTTTTGTTCTACTGCTATCCTTTTACCGGTAATATCAATAATCTCGACCTGCGCAGTGGCAGCATCGTCCGATACATATTGCACTTCAACGATGCCACGCGATGGATTGGGATAAACAGTTATTTCTGGCTGACTTGCTGTTTCGCTCAATCCGGGACAAATATTTACAGTCACCAAACATGAATCGCTTGCGATGCAACACTGATTACTAACCGTTACACTGTAAGTAGCTGTAGAATTTACCACTATGGTACGGGTAGTAGCACCTGTGCTCCAGATGTATGCCATGGCCGGGCCGGCATCAAGAGTTACCGTGGCCGGAGAACAGACGGCGGTATCATTACCCAAATTTACAGAAGGGGACAGAAATATCCATCCGGTATTATTGGATTTATTAATACTATTGGAGCAGCCATACATAACCATTCCCAATGCATTGATATCCTGAACATAGAGGTAATCGCCGCAAAATACCGAACCTAATTTATTGATTGATCCTTGTGTTCCGGCAGATATTGATCCCAGCGTTATAGGAGCCGATGATGTCCCTGATGCAACAAATGTGGTAACCGTTTGTGTTGCTGACGTATCAAATACTACCTGTGTTCCCGGCTGAATTGTCAGTTCATTAAACACATTCGAACCTGAAACAATTAAATCGGAAAAAGCCGGAGGATACAATTTTACTTTATTATAATTCAGTCCGCCACCATAAAAATTATTTCCATTCTGTATAATATGAATTTCCGATGTCCCGGCATTGAAGGTCAGATTAGCCGTATTATCAACAGTCCATGATTTAGTTAAAACAGTTGATGAGCCCAAATCAAGAGTCCGCACAGAAGCCGAGGTAATATAAAAATTATTATTTACATTAACCAATTGGTTATTGGTACGAAAAGTTCCCTGTGTATGATAAAGATATTCCGAATAAATGCTATCCTGCAAAATATACTCGCCACTACCGCTGAAATTAACATAATAAAGTTTTTTTCCCTGGGTATAAACAGAATTGTCTGCGGCGCCAGAAACAAAATTAATATACGGCGAGCCGTTTACCTTCATTAGCTTGATCCATCGGAGCGAACCGTTGATGTTCAACCATCCGTAACATTCAAATACAGGCACAAATAATGCGCCTGTCCAATTCATATTTTTACAATAACCGGTAGTATTCAGAATAACTGTATCACGGTCGCTGAACGAATTGTTATCAAACAATACTGTGTCATAAAGCGTAGGCAAACAACCATATACAGTGCCACCCGAAGTAGTTGACCAATGCAGCGTATCGCTCCAGTTGCCGGTACCACCAACCCAATACAATCTGCGACCAATATAGGGTGTAACAGTCCATCCGCTCACATCACCAATGGTTTGAGTATTTGTAGCATTGTATACCGCAGCGCCTGTCTTTTTTACATCAATAATCAATAGATAATCATAATTTGCAGTACCTGCAGCATCAATAATAGTAGCCGGGATGCCCGCTTCTAATGACTTGACCGGATAAAAACTCCTGCAACCTGCACCATTCGGGATTGTCAACTGAGCCAGTGTATAACTCTTTCCTCCTTCTAAAACCAATCCTTTTGAATTGGGCAGAGACAAGGTATTGAATGTACCGCCGCCATAAATTGATATATTACCGGCCAGGTTAAAGGTAACATTATTATATGTCAAACCCCTGCTGTAAAAGGTTGAATAATTATGCATAATTAATGTTGACGTTCCCGGATTGATTGTCATGTGGATACTGTCGTTAATATTCCATTCATTATAAATATTTATTGTAGATGCACCCAGATTTAATACGCGGGTATAGGGTGTATATGAACGAAATGCATAAGTTGTTAGAGTATACCCATTGGTATTCAGTGTTCCCTTATTGTAATAAATACTGCGCGGATTAGGATTTACTGAACGGGTAATAAAATCATTTTGTAATGTCCAGGTACCATTACCTTCAAAATAAATATTACAGTTAAGTGTTTTGCCAAATGTATTGATCATATAACTGCCGGATAAAGGTTTAAACAAAATACTACCGGTATGATCATAGTTTAGCGAATTTCGCAGGATCAACGAACCACAGATGGTTAAAGAACCTGTGCCTGTAATGGTTGGTGTACCGGCGGCAGAACTCCAGTCCATGGTACGGCAAGAAGCATCGGAACTGATTGTTATGGTATAACTGCCGGAACCCGAATTATTATCAAAGATCACATCATCGCTTTCGGCAGGCAAGCAGCCGGCTGATGCGCCGCTGGATGCAAAAGACCAGTGACTTGTTTGCGACCAGTTTCCGGTTCCTCCAACCCAGTAAAACGTACGATTACCAACCGGAGTTATGTTCCATCCAACATTGCCGCCGTTATCAACGGCATTCAGCGCGTTAAATGTTGCACCACCCTGCACCGTTGTATTCTTTAAACGGATATAATTAACCGTAATGGTGCCAGATGATTTAGAAAAAACAGTATTAGCCGTAGTTGATGAAGAAAAAATATAAATCATGCTGTCACATTTACCTGTAGCTGATAAATAATTGATGGTTGTTGTCTTTCCGGCCTGGACTTCAACCATTGAACCGGCCTTAATAAACAATGAATCAATCGTGTTTCCTCCATATAAAAAATTATCCCTTGTGCGAAGATAAACGCGGTTATACGATAAGCCGCCGCCATAAAAAGAATTACCATTCATGTAAATAGCCGAAGTGCCGGGGTATACAACCATCCCCGCACTGTCGGACACATGCCAGGTAGTTGCTGTAATAATCGAGGAACCAAGATATAAGTGACGGGATTGATTGGTCCATGAATTAAAGGAGCCCAATGCAAGCGAACGGTTATTAGTTCGCAGGGTGCCACGCTCAAAGTACAAAGAACTAATAGTGGCTGCATCGTTAAAAGTATATTCACCGGCACCGGTAAAAGTCACTGTTGAAAGAGCAATACCATTTGTTGTAATGGTGTTGCCTGCAGCGGCTCCATGAAATACAATATAACTGCCACCGCTCAACGACATACCAGCGCTGAAAGTCAATGAACCAAACAAATTAAGATTAACGCCAAATCCGCCGGAGTTAAGTTGCGGATTATTGGTTACACCGGTCCAGTTCATTGACTTGCAAAATGCTTCACTGGTAATACTGACTGTTTGTCCCGGAGCATTAAATGAGGCGGCATTGAACACCACATCATCGGTAGCATCGGGAATGCACACATTGTTAGGAGCGCCACCGCTGGTGAATGACCAGTGACCGGCATCGTTCCAGTTTCCCGAGCCGCCAACCCAATAAAATACCGTGTCGGTGGGAGGAGTTATGGTCCAGTTGAAAACATTCCCCAGATTGGTGCTGTTGGCTGAAATAAACGATCCGCCACCTGCAGCAGTAATATCCCGGATACATAGAAAATCCTCGTTTACTGTGCCTGATACTTTAAGAAGATATGCCGGTTTACCGGTTTCAGACGAAATCACAGTAACCGGATAGCCACAGGAGCCGTTAAAAGAGATGTTGCCCTGTATGACCTGAGACATCCCTTGCTGAAAACGGATAACCGGAATAGAATCAAATGAAAGATTATGAAATGAATTTGAGCCGCCAATGTATAATTCTGAGCCAAACGACAAACCGGTAAAATTGATGTCATAAAAAGTATAATTATTCCCAGAAAAACTGTTAGAACCATTCAGAATATTAATTGTTGAGGTGCCGGCATCAAAAGTAAAATTCATGGGAGCCATAATATTCAGCCCGCTGCAGTTAACCGTTGAATTGCCCAGATAAAGCCCGCTTTTCATCGCTCCACCCATTACATTAATATTACCCGGTAAATTTATCGTATGCCCATTGGTTATCAATGTGCCATTATTCATCATGATACTTGAAAAAGCCCCTGTTAATGTAAGGTCAGATAATAATGTCCATACGCCTTCACCGGTCATTCCGTTAAAAATAATGCCCCCGTCAGAAAGAACCATACCGCCAAAATCTATGGTATGAATGCCATCTGAATCAAAATTAATTCCGGATATAGAAGAATAAGACATAGCAGAAATGAATTTCAGGTTTCCGGAGATTCTTAATCCCCACATTCCCGTAATCAGTGGCGAATGAGCAGCCCCAGTCCAATCCATATTATTGCATTCGGCCATTATGTCAATAGTAACGGTATCGGGATTGGAGAATGAACTCCCATTAAAAAACACATTATCTGAGAATGACGGCGGGACGCTATGAAAGGTGCTGCCACCGGAAGCCGTAGCCCAATGGAGCGTATCGCTCCAGTTTCCCGAACCGCCAACCCAAAAATAATCAGCAGAGAATAATTCAGCAGAGAATATAAAAAGAAGGAGTGCTAAAAGAATGAATAAATATTTTTTCATAGTGTTTGGATTTAAAGATTAATCCAAAAGTATGAAAAAAAGGGACAGGAACTAATTCATTCTCAGGTTTATTTATTGGGGAATAGCAAAAAACGTATCCTCAATCAGTTCACCAGTCCACTGACTATTTCGGCGCCTTTTTGAATTGCCTTCATGTTAAGCGGAATAAGATGATGATGACGATGAGGCAATGATTTTTCGAGGCCTTTCTGGATATTATGTTGGTTCACCACCGGTTTCAATTTGAGATAAGCGCCCAGCACAAGCATATTATATATTTTTAACGAGCCCATATTAAGCGCTTCGGTTGAAGCATCAAAGCTGATACATTTGATATCAGAGCGTGCAGGCGGCCGGGTGATACCGCTACTATCATAAAGCAACAGACCACCTTTCTTTACCGCTGATTCAAACTTGTCAAGCGCCTGTTGATTCAGAATAATTGCCGTATCACATTCATTCAGCACAGGAGAACTGATTACCGTATCACTGATAATAACGGTTACATTTGCTGTCCCACCGCGCATCTCAGGGCCGTATGAAGGATACCATGATACTTCCAGATTTTGCATTAATCCGGAATAACAAAGAATTTTACCCATAGATAAAACGCCTTGTCCGCCAAAACCAGCAATAATTAATTCTTCAGTCATTTTATTATTTTTTCACCAGGGCTCCGTCAATTTTAATATCGCCCAGAGGATAATGAGGGAACATATTTTCTTCCATCCATTGATTGGCCTGTACGGGAGCCATTTTCCATCCCGAATTACAATTTGAAACGATCTCAACCAATGAAACACCACTGTTTTTTTTCTGATTTTCGAAAGCCATCCGAATAGCTTTTTTTGCTTTCCGGACAGCAGCGGGAGTATGCACGGCCTGCCGGGTAACATAATAAGTTCCCGGCAAAGCGGCCAACAGTTCGGTAATACGGAAAGGATTACCCATTTGCTTAATATCACGGCCAAAGGGAGTAGTAGAAGTAACCATACCTTCGAGGGTTGTAGGAGCCATT
Source organism: uncultured Bacteroidales bacterium (assembly GCA_964601385.1). GTDB lineage: Bacteria > Bacteroidota > Bacteroidia > Bacteroidales > JBBRXJ01 > CAZRNJ01. The sequence continues at coordinate 7,678 of CAZRNJ010000029.1, forward strand.
TGTCCGCCGGTCATTCCATAAATACCATTATTAACAAAAAAGATGGCAATATTTTCGCCACGGTTACAGGTATGAAATGTTTCACCTGTGCCGATGGCCGCAAGATCACCATCCCCCTGATATGTAAAAACAAATTTATTGGGGCATACCCGTTTCAGCCCTGTAGCCACAGCCGTAGCTCTGCCATGCGGTGCTCCCTGAAAATCAACATCAATATAATTAAACAAAAAAGCAGAACAACCCACCGAACTTACCCCAACAGTATCTTGCTGAATACCCATTTCATCAATCACTTCGGCAACCAGACGGGTAATTGTACCATGACCGCATCCGGGACAATAACCCAGTAACGAATCCGTCAGAACGGATGATTTTTTATAGACCAGGTTTTCCGGTTTTATCATTGGGCTTATAACAGTACTCATTTATTAGTATTTATAAGTTTTGATTTCAGGACATCAAGCACCTCAAAAGGTGTTGGCACAATACCTCCCATACGACCGTAAAATTCAACCGGTATTTTACCGTTTACGCTTAACCGAACATCTTCAACCATCTGACCGGAGCTAAGCTCGATAGTAAGAATTGCCTTTATTTTTTGTGTCATTTTTTGTAACCGAACAGATGGAAACGGAAACAGGGTAACGGGCCTGAACAGGCCTGCTTTAATCCCTTCGTTGCGGGCCAGATCAATAACTTTCCGGCAGATGCGAGCCGCGGATCCAAAGGCAACAATCAAATAATCAGCATCATTGGTTTCAATTTCTTCCCAACGAACATCTTCGGCCATCATACGCTCGTACTTAGCAAGCATGATGCGATTATTTTCCTCCTGGAGTTCAGACACCAGTTCAACCGATTTAATAATATTTTGTCTACGGTTTGGTGTTTTGCCTGTTGTAGCCCACGGATAGCGTTCGATGATTTCATTTTCAGTGAGTCGTTTCTGCTGTGGTGGAAATTTTACCCGTTCCATCATTTTACCGATCATTCCATCAGCAAGGATCAACACCGGATTGCGGTATTTAAAACTAAGATCAAAGGCCAGAGGGACAAAATCGGCCATTTCCTGCACCGATGAAGGCGCCAGCACCAGGGTCCGGTAATCACCGTGTCCGCCGCCGCGTGTGGCCTGAAAATAATCACCCTGGGATGGCTGAATAGTTCCCAATCCGGGACCTCCGCGCATAATATTTGCTAGAACACACGGAACTTCGCCGGCAGCCAAATACGAAATACCTTCCTGCATCAAACTGATTCCGGGGCCGGAAGATGTAATAATCGCCTTTCGCCCAGCACCACCAGCGCCATAAATCATATTAATTGCCGCGACTTCGCTTTCGGCCTGAAGGACAATCATACCGGTGCGTTCTTCTGTTTTTTGTTCAGCCAGGTACTCCATTACTTCCGACTGAGGCGTAATGGGATATCCGAAATAAGCATCGGCGCCGGCACGTATTGCGGCCTCAGCCAACGCCTCATTGCCCTCCATCAGCAAAAATTCATCCATTCGGTTTCTTCTCCTTATAAACTGTTATTACCCCATCAGGGCAGATGATTCCACAATTCGAACAACCCGTACATGCATCCGCATTCTTCATGAATGCAAAATGATAACCCTTTCTGTTCACCTGTTTTGAATAACCGATAACATCGTTGGGACAAGCATGCGCACATAATCCGCAACCCTTACATCGCTCTTCATCAACAACTATTACTCCTTTTGGTCCTGCCATATATAAAAACCACAAATTTACTATATTTTAAATTATAACGCGCACAAACAGCCGTAAGTATTATTTTAAACACATTTATTAAAGACCTGACAGATAATAGATTATCATAAATACTTAAAATTATCACTTTACAATGCTGCCAATGTATTTTTTATTAACTTTGCAGCGTTCAAAAAAATGTTGTAAGTACTTATATCCCTGACAAAAATACAAAACCACTGCGGCAAAAAAGTGATATTAAAGTTAAACACCTTAACGAACGATGAAAAAAATATTTTCAGTGATTTTATGGGTTTGCCTGTCAGTTACCGTGTTTAGCCAGGGAAACGATATTGTCAAAATTATTCTGGATGCGAATAAAAGCGATGCGTTCAGGATTGGTGAACAAAAAATATCCAGGGCGCATGTTTACGGCACTGAAGAGAACATCATCAAATTTCTCATTAGTGATAAATATGTAGATCATAATATGAATCGCGGCGTGGTATACAACTTTATTTTTGCCGACAACGCTTATATACCCGCCGATTATAACCCGCAGGAATTACAAGAGGATACAAACAAAATTCTGATTTACACCAGTGACTCAGCCACCTACAGAAGTATTTTTATCAAGTCGGACCAACCGGCAGAAAACAGCAAAAAAAACACCTTCCAATTAGGCGAGGTAAATAATCTGAGAGTATTTGTTACGGATAAAATGGGAGACACAAATATTTTCGATGGCACAAAAGAAATCGTCCATATTACGCTGGAAGAGGAAAAAAGCGATATCTTCCAGATCAATGGGACGACAATCCCCAAGGTAGTAATTTATGGCACAAAAGAAAATATTATCCGGTTTCTGATCAACGATAAATTTATTAAGCATAAGATGGAAGAATCGGGCTCCAGTTACAACTTTTTGTACACCGATGAATATGCCAATCAATTTAAAAACAGCCCCGACGCAACAAAAAAACTGATTATCGTTATTGAAGATCCCAATGAGTTTATGATGGTATATAATAACCGTTTGGATAAAGACCCAAATAATTTATCGTTTAAACTTACTGACATAACAGATCTCTCGATTGTTGTACTTAATCCGGAGAAAACATCACCGAAAAGGAAATAATTACCAGAAACATTATTTAATAACGGCAGCGGCATGAAACGGTTGTCCTGCATCAATTGGTTACTGATTTTTTTCAATACAACACTTTTTCCGGCACAACCATTCCCGCGCTTTTTTAAAGAACTGTCGCTTCTTGTTGATACATCGGCATACACTTATCCGGCCGACACAATTCATTTCCATTCTGTTCCCTGTCTGGTTTTCCGTTACCAAAACACAGAAACGCCTGCAACACTCTCATTCCGTTTATATGATAACAGTATTAACCGGTTATTTTTCATTCCTGCAGCCGGCATACAGCTTCTCGATTCGGTTTATGCCATTGATGGCGAATTTCGTTGCCGTTTTCTGTTTAATCAAAATTTAACTACCGGCGGTATTTTACCCTTAACCTTCGTCGTTCCGGGAGTATCTGACAGCAATACCCGGTATCAGCGAGTATATCTTTTCCCTGTAACAAAAACCACCATACAACTCAGACCACTTAACAACACATTGTATATTGGCGAAGAAATGGTGACCGAGTTATATACCAATCATCCCGAAAACATCCGCATCACAAATACCTGGGCAACACAAAATAATATTGATTACAAACTGAGTGAAAAATTCGGTCAGGTACGGTTACATCTTGTTGCGAATGAACTGGGGAACAAAACCATCCGTCTTCGATTGCAAACCTATATACCTGACCTGAACGAGAAGAAAAAACCGGTGTACGATCTTCCTGAGATCAGTTATGATTTCACCGTACAAAAAAGCAGGTTACAATTCCTTAGCATTGATAATAACGATATCACACTTGATAATAAAACCAAACTGGATGGCATCGAGGTGCAGATAGATAACAGCTTACTGCTGCAAACAGGCAAAACGTACAGAATTGAAGCCAGCGAAGAACAGGGAAGTCCGCTGATAGCCGAACTCTACACTAAAAATCATCTGGCCAATAATAAAGTGCTTTGTGTGCTGCGTGTATATAATTATCACCGTAAACCCGAAGGATACCTGTATATTAAAGATGGAGATAAATCAAAGTTTATAACCAATTTTAACATTACGCCACAAACAACTATTTCAAAACTTTCTATCCTTCGGCCGGGCGAAGATTGGACAACAAGGCCAGTTGTGTATCCGGGCGAACAGATTGAAGTAAAACTTGAGGGTGAAGCGCTATATAAGGCCGATATTGAGTTTCCGGGAGCTATCCTAATTGAAGACCAATCATTGTATCGTTCCGAAGATGTTGCAACGTACCGCATCACCATCCCCTATACGATCAATAAAAAAACCATTGAACTATTAAATCATAAACAGCGAACGGCACACTCCCTGAAAGTAAGTGAACACCAAAAACCACGGGCATTTGATTTTATAACGCTTGTGCCGGATGATTCTTCTTACAGAATATCGGAAATCAGCAAGCCACTGATGTGCCGTAAAACCATGTCTGATATTATTGTAACATTTGATCCGCAAAAAATTGACGAACAGTCAAAACTATACGGCAAACAATATCTTACACTTACCGTACGTATTATTGACCGTAAGAACAATCTGATTGAACTTCGCGAATTAAAAAACATTGTTGTTTGTCCCGGTGAGAATTCCCATCGCCATATCTACTATACAGGCGATAAATGCCAGATTGGACCAATCAGTATAAATTCGCTGATCAACCGTAAAACGTATGATCTTGAGGAATGGTCAAAACTGGAAATCACCCTTCAGCATCAGCCCGAAAAATATACCACGCCCGGAGAAGCCAAACAAATAGATATTTATCTGCAACGGCTGATTAATTTTGATATTGACGTATCCTTTCCGGCCGGTCTGCTGATTAAAAAAGGCGGCGAATCGGGCTACGGCAGTTTTAGCGGAATCAGCATGGCTATGATTGCGCAGTTCAGTTTTTACCATCCGCATAAGATAGCGCGCTTCCGGCCATATAAGATTGGCGCCGGTTTTCTTGCGCTCAATGCATTCGATTACAGCGATAACAGTAGTCGTGATGTTGGCGCTGTGGTACTGGGCAGCTTGTATCCGACCACACGCGACAGCCGCCTGTCGGTCCCCCTTTTCCTGGGAGGCGGATATCTGCTCGACAGCAAACGATGGTTTTATCTGGTAGGGCCGGGAATACGGATAAAGCTTTAATCTAAAATCATCATCAAAAAAGATAGAAATACGTACTTTTGTTTTATTAACCGATTAACGATATGCTATGATAAAAAAAGAATGGTTACTGTACATGATGATTTTTATCCTGTCATCAATATTTGTATTACATGGCCAGCAACCCGTAATACCACCTCCTGAAACAAGCTTGGTGAACTGGATATCTTTCGAAAAAGCCATTGAAATGGATAAAACGAATCCCAAACCCATCATGATTGATTTCTACACCGATTGGTGTGGATGGTGCAAGCACATGATGCGCACCACGTTCAGTAATCCGAACATTGCCGCATATCTGAACGCGAATTTTTATCCTGTCCGTTTTGATGCTGAAACAAAGGATACAATTATATATCAGGGCGTGAAGTATTATAATGAGAATAAAGGTCCCCGTTATCCTCACCAGCTTGCGGTAAAATTACTCAACAATAAGATGTCGTATCCATCTATCCTGTTTATCAATAATGCCTCAAATTTAAGTTTTCCGCTCTCCGGATACCGTGATGCAAAAGGCCTGGAGCCCTACCTGGTGTATACGCTCGAAAATGTTTTTCTCTCGACACAGCCCGAAGAATTTGAGCGGCTGTTCAACCAATGCTTCTATCAACAACCCTTGTCCGACTCATTGCTTCCGGTCAGCTATTCGATAGAGAAAGCGCTTACGCTGAATACCCTTAAGCCAAAAAAAATCGCCCTGTTCCTTACCGCTGATTTCTGCTATAGCTGCAAGGTCTACAGCCGCGCAACAATGACAGACAGCATTATAAAAAAATACCTTGATGAAAATTATTACCTGGTGCAATTCAACGCATTTGGCAACGATACCGTGCGTTTTGGCGGTTACACCTTTCCTCCGCAGAGCAATGCTATGCATCCCTTTGCATCAGCCGTTACAAGCAATAAACTGATTCTTCCGTCTCTCATCATTATTAAAGACGAAAAACAATTTATTACCTCTGTTCCCTATTTTCAAACACCTGCAGCCATTGAACCCATCCTGCATTTCTTTCACGAAGACGCTTACCAGCGTATGAATTTTGACGAGTACCGCAAAACATTTAACGGGAAGGTGAAATAACTATGTTACACCGCAAATAGCGCCTGTTCTCTGATCATCGTTATGCTGCAGCGTTTTTCGACCTTGGTTTCGAGCGTATATGATAAAGTTCCCATAAAAAAAACAGCCGGCTATTATGGCCGGCTGTTAAAGAAACCCGTTAATTCATTACTTTTTCAGTGTAATCAGCTTAGTTGTTGAACTGCCATTGCCGGCCACTTTAATAATATAAACACCCGAAGGTAAACCCGCCAGATTGATAACATTATTTTTAATCATTCCTTTGGTAATCACATTACCGGTTGTGCCAATAACATCATAGGAAGCATTTCCGCTGATCCCTGTTACATTGAGCTGCCCTGTGGTAGGATTGGGAAAAATATTGATTGACGAATTACCCTGTTTTTTCACATTTTGACTTTCAGTAAAAATATCGGGATAAAAAACAGGAACACTTCCGGTATAATCAATCGCTATGCTATCAGCTCCTGATCCCATTGTCAGCAGATAATTATCCAGATGGACATTCGGCCCATTAAGCGTAGGCCAATCGGCTGAAGATGCAAGATTAACCGGAGTACTATTAATTGAGAGATAAGGTATACGGCCGGCATTAGCAATACTACTCCAGTCGGGTTGTAAAAATTTTACTGTTGGATTTGCAAACATCGCCGGATCGGCTGTTTTTGGCCCCCAACCCCAGTCGAAAATGGGCTCGGAGAATACACCTGTTTTTTGATAACGGCTTTCAATCACAACACCTTCGGCCGTGGTATAACGTACAATACCCGTTGACCGATTGATATATCGAGTACGTCCGTTTAATGCAGTAAAATAAGTATTTATATCGGAATATTCGCTCTTCTTGACCACTTCGACAATAAAACCGGACATAGAATCAACCGGAGCACTGTCAGTGAGCCGTTTACGGGCAGTACCTACGGGAAATGCCTCGCTGCTGTTAAAATAAATCACTCCCATCCAAACACTATCAAGATCAACCACTGTTACGTTTCCGCTGTGCTGATTGGTTAATACACCCGGAATCGAAAGATACGAATCATTCGTACTGCTGGTATTAACAGATAAATAATTGACCGGTGTTTTATTGGCTATACCTTCGAAAGCACCATTGGGAAAACGCAATTTAAAATCCCTGTGCCATTTGGCCGACCATTTATCCGGCTTGGTAGCATCAAATGTGTTGCAACCTGAGCCACAGCCATTAATCACAATTGCACATGAGTCACGCACTGCATCATAAATCTGTTGGTAATTAGAAGGTGTTTTAGTCATCAGGATCAGCACATTTTTATATTGTGTAATTTGAGTATAAGGACTGAGGCCACGAGCGGAAGTACTGGAAGAAGCACGACCGTTTCCGGAGATGGTATACGGGAAGGTTGAATTACCTCTGCTCACCACCAGCCGCCAGGGAACCACGGCGTACGATGCACCTGTGTATCCGCCTAACTCGCTGATAAAACTACCCAAAGCAAAACACCGGTCATAATATAGAAAATGCTTTGAGAATGAATGCTGTTCGAATAGATAAGAGCCCCTACTGTACTCGTGCCATCCGGCCGGTAAATTCTGTTTTTTAGATAATGCAATAGCAGCTGCAGGAGGCCGATAGCTGCTGGTTGCAGCATGCATGGCCTGAGAAAATTCCTTGGGCGACCAACCCTGGGGCGGTGCAGTGGTTGCCGGACTATACCAGAGCCAGCCCAAATATTCGGCCGATTGTTTACCATCCACATCTGCGCCTTTAGCGCTACGGCATTCAGCGCCTGCCAGAGCAAACCAACTCCAATTCATCGCCATCTCAATTGCATAATAATCAAGTACGGCTTTAGCTGCTTTCCGGACATCTACATCCGTTGCAAAATCGTAAAGATTAAGCCATCCCACAATATTATATGCTCCATATTGACTCGAATTCCATTCAGATGTTCCATTATTATATACCGCTTTTGAATAATCCATAATCCATTGTTTAAGCACTGACTTCAAACTATCAGCCTTGGGAAAATCAGCAGGATAACGCTCTTTCGCTAACTGGCAATAGAGATAACCGCTGGTACGCGACATATTGATATGATTTTCGGTGCCTTCATTCGTAACAAAATTATAATTATCATTACGGTTAAATGCGTTGGTAATATAATCCTTGCCATACGTCACCACACTGGGAGCTGTAGGATAAAGGGCCAGAATTCGTACAGTTCCTACATAGATAAAATGGAAAGGGCTGCGTGTATAGCACAACGAAAACCAACGATTTGCCGTATCATCGTTAGGACCGTTTTTTTCGAACCATGCAATGGCCTTTGGCCAGTAATGTTTTTCATCATCAATACTATTCACATTCGGAACACCTAAACCGGGACTACCAAAATCAGCTGCAATCAAAGCATCGCGAAGTAATATTGCTCTTGTCTGGAAATCACTCTCGTATTGTGAAAAAGCCATAGCACATAAAAACAAAAACATGCTAAACAGTAAACGTGTCTTCATAAAATTCGATTTTAATTAAACAATGATTAATATAAAAAGCAAACTCAAATTTAAGCCATTTCCGGTAATTATGTTTT
>CAZRNJ010000030.1:0-16291 GCA_964601385.1 uncultured Bacteroidales bacterium
GTAATAGAAATGTTAGTTTTATAGTATCTAAGGAATTTCTATTGCAAAATCGCGGATTAAGAGTGTGTATTATTTTAATTTAAATTTTTAAACATTGCTAAATACTATTACTGTATTTTTCGAGACGGGATGTTTCAACCCCCTTTTTAAGGGGGCAGGGGGTAAAAAAATGCTCCCCCCCAGTGCCGCAATTATCCCAGTTGGAATTATAATTTAGTCCAAATATCATCATTTTAATGCTTTACTCGCTGTCCGCGTGTCGCTGTATCTTTAGCGGAGGCACACTATATAATAGCCAAAGCGATGCCAATGCTATATATTTAGCCGATTTTCTATACACTACCAGATTTGCATAACCGGATTAGCCAGTATAATCTACTTTTCCAAAAATGAATTGAAATCCGGGTTAAATTGCCGGATGTAACGGTTTATTTTGCGCGCAACTTGAATCCTATCACGAGGATATCATCGCGCTGATGCCTGTTACCTTTCCAATTGTCGAGATTGTCTTCAATCATTTTTTTCTGCACATCAAACTCTTCGCGATGTACATCAAATAGCATCTGGCGAAAACGTCCCGACATAAATTTCTTATTATCAGGACCGCCATTCTGGTCGGCATAACCATCGGAAAAGATATAGAAACAGGTATCTTTTTCGAACCGTACCGTATGTTTGGGATATTCTTTTTTCTTTAAATCGGGATAATAGCCGCCAATACCGAGGATTTCTCCGCGGACAGTTTGCATCTCAGCGCCACCGACTTCAGTATAATATAACGGATTATTGGCTGCAGCAAATTCAATCATATTTTTGTTTTTATAAATGGTGCATACCGAGATATCCATCCCATCGCGTGTTTTGCTGTCTGTCCTGTCTTGTCGTAAGGCGGTGATTACTTCTTTGTCGAGATTGATTAATATCTTGTTTGGCTCAATGATGCGACGTTCTTTGATTATCTCATTTAGTAGCGTGTTACCGATCATAGACATGAAAGCGCCGGGAACACCGTGGCCTGTACAGTCGGCTGCGATAACAACGATGTATTCTTTTTCTTCGTGGTACCAGTAAAAGTCACCGCTGACAATGTCGCGAGGCCGGTATATAACAAACGATTCGGGTAATCCTGCCTTGAATGTGTCGTCCCAGGGGAGAAAAGCTCGCTGGATACGTTCGGCATAGTTTATACTGGCCGTTATGTCTTTGTTCTTTTTTTCAATCTCGTTGAAGGCATCCTGTAACTGGTCTTTCTGTTTACGGATCTCTGCTGTTGCTTCATTTACTTTCTGTTCAAGAATCCGGCGGGCTTGCTCAAGCTGGCGCAGACGCAGAAGGATACCTCCTGATATCAGAATGGTGGCTGATAGAACGACAAAAAGGATGAACCACCAGGTTTTCCAGAAGGGGGTTCCGATTCGAAACGGGAAAATAATTTCGTTACTATGCTGGTCGAAAATATTTTTTGCCTTTATATGCAGTTTATATCCACCGCTGGGAAGAAAATTGTACGACATGAACGGCTCGGTTGACCAGTCGGACCAACCTTTATATAAACCCTCCATCCAGTAAGAGTACATGGTGTTTTTTTCGCTCAGATAATATAATGCAGCAACATTTACCGATATCGCGTTGTTGTTATATTTAAGATATGCATTGGTAAGCGGCAGTAGCTGTAATTTTTTGTCTTTTATCTCTTTGATATAGATTTTGAATTGTTCGGTGGTATCAACCGGTATCGTTGTATTGATCTTATAAAGGGAGTTTTGTTCAACTACCCAGTAATTATTATCAATGTCTGTAAACACATCAATCACATTTTGGAACAAATGAAGATAAAGAGTTTTGAGGGGGTTTGCCGGCTTTGCGCCGCTGATTTCAGTCCATCGCGAATTAATGTTCACCCAGGTGTTTCCCGGCTGGTTGTATAATACCGGGGCCGAAGGGTTATAATATTTTTGCAGATGAGCATCTTTGATCATTGCATCAGAGCGGTTATCATAACGGTATACTCCTGATGCCGAGAAAAAAGCCATCCCTTCGCGTATTCTGCGGACAATGATTGCTTCGGTAAAATTGTTACGAATGGGATATACTTTAAAATTTCCCAGACGTCCTTTGGTGTTTCGAATCCTGTATATCCTGTTTTCACTTCCTATCCATAATGTATTCCGTTCTTCAGCTATGGAGAACACCGGTGCATTGAACGACCGTACCTGATCAGTAACAGCCCACCCGGCCTGTCGTGTGACAGCAAACAGTGCGCTGTTGGTCCCAATGTAAAAGGTATTGGGAATGGTAAGGGCCTGTGCAATGAAATTTACATTGATGTCTTTAATTACAGGATATGCACGGATGCTGTCAACCTCAAAAACACCCACACTGCTGGCAACCAGAATACGGTTTTGGTAAGCCACAAGCTGCCGGCATTTACCATCAATCCCTTTAATTTTCTTAAATACAAAGGGAATGGATTGCATGGCATAGTTTTGCCGGATCTGTTTATCGGTGAACATTTCTTTCACTGATGTGGATACCGAGTCAACTGGCACTTCGATGGTGATGGGTATTTCTTTTGTTATCGGGTTGGGCATTTGTGGATTATCACGTCCCGAGAAAGTAACTCTGATTAGTTTGGTCACCGATTTCATGGTACGGTAAACCTGTGTTTGTGTACTGGTGGAGTGTTCTTTTTTGATGAGGTCCTGCACCTCTTCGGCATTGGTTACTTTTCCGAGATAATACAAGCCCTCGTTGGTGGCAACATATAGTATCCGGTTGTGATAAATGGCTGAGGCAATGTTGCCTTCAAGCCCCGGATAAGCCGAAAAGTTTTGCACCGGCAGGGTAATGTCGGCCCTGCTGATGGCATACATATTGCATATCCACAGGCCTCCTTTATTATCACTGCAAAGAGAGATCACTTCATCATCGGGCAATCCTGATTGGAAGTTGATGATCTCCAGTTTTCGTCCTGTTTTTTTCTCGATCAGGGCGCATCCCCCTGCGGCTGTTGCAAGAGCAAGTTTCTTATCATCCAGAGAGAGACATCCGTTCAGTGTGTTCCCTTTAATATATTCTTCAACTTCGTAATTGAATTTGGTGAAGCTGCGTCCATTAAACAGGTAGAGTATGCCGTTATTGGCTGCCAGCAGGAATTGAAATTTATCGAATGAGCAGGCCGACAGGATATTGAGACCGGCCATCTGACTACCGCCAGGGACAGGCATAGGTCTTCCGTTTCGCAGTTGCATCAATCCGTAACCGCCGGCATTGAGGTATACTGTATTGCGGAAAATAAAGAAACCGCTGAAGGTTGAATTACGCGGTGGCTGAATCGTGTTCTGCAGTTTGTTTGTTGTAGTATTTACCATGATGAGACGGCGCGAACTATAGAAATAGATCGTTCCCCGAAAAACCTCGATATCGGTGATATCTCCCGGTAACCGCAGTGAGTCGGATATGGAGACATAATATTCAGTGCCATTTTTTTCACGGTTCAGATATCCATAGTTTCCTGCGCATCCTACATATATTCTGCCTTCGCCTGTTGTGTCAATGGCTAACGAGTAGGGCGTGCCGGGTGTTGTGAGAAGCCGCCAGTTAACACCATCGTAAGTGAGGACTCCCTTTTTATTTGCAAAATACATAATACCCCGTTTCCCCTGTATGGCTGCAAAGTTCTGGTAATCGGTATTGGGGATTGGTATGGTGTAATTAGTCAGATACTGGTATCCCTGTTGTGCATTCAGTTGAAAAAGAAGGCATAAACAGCAACTGAAAAAAAATGACTTAATTCGCATTATCTCTTTTTTTTGATTGCTAAAAATAACAATTTTTATTTTTACACATGATAATTTAGGCACAATTTGTATAAATCACGTACAAAAACCAATAGGTATAATGGCTATGCCGCTTATTTGAAGCGACTTTTCGGAGGCCGTATTCAAAAGCTGTCAGTAGATGCCGGCTTTTCCTGTCCAAACCGCGATGGAACCAAGGGAACAGGCGGCTGCACCTATTGTAATAATAAGGCCTTTAATCCCTCGTATTGTGATCCGTCAAAACCACTGGAGCAACAGATTACCCAAGGGATTGAATTCCATCGCCGGCGGTACAGTAGGGCAGGGGGATACTTTGTGTATTTTCAACCTTTTTCAAATACCTATAAACAGGTAGATGAATTGGAGTCCCTTTTTCGTAAAGCCCTTGCTTTTCCGGGAATCGAGGGTATTGTAGTAGCCACAAGACCCGACTGTATTGATGAGCTAAAGCTGGATATGCTGGCTTCTTTGGCTAAAAACCATACCGTAATTGTCGAATTCGGAATTGAAAGCTTCTATGACCGCACTCTTCAACGGATCAACCGGGGGCATACTGCAGCCGAATCAGTCCGGGCTATAAAAGCGGCTGCATCGCGGGGGCTGCCTGTTGGGACGCACCTGATCTTTGGTTTACCGGGTGAGAGCAGGCAGGATATGCTTGACGAAGCGCAGATGCTGTCATCCCTGCCAGTCGCCAGTGTTAAATTCCATCAGTTGCAGATCATCAGAGATACGGCTATGGAACAGGAATATCGCGAACATCCTGAGTATTTTAGCTTTTTTTCTCTTGACGATTATATTGACTTTATTGTTGAATTTACAACTCATTTATCACCTTCAATCGCCATTGAGCGCATTGCAGGCGAGGTACCACCGCGTTTTCTGGCCGGCCCCTCTTTTGGCCTTTTGCGCAACGACCAGCTTTTGGAAATGTTTAAAAAACGTCTTGAAGAGAACGATGCCTGGCAGGGTAAGTTTTTTACTGCATCTATATAATTGCAGAGGGTAATTTATCGTTTTTCTTTTGATTATATTTGCGGCATAACAATGTCTATGACATTACATAAGAAATTTAGGGTAAAACTGGAAAAACCCCCATCTATTGGTGCATGGACTTATTTTGTGGTGCCGTTTAATGTTGAAAAGGTTTTTGGAGTCAAAGGGCATGTGAAGGTTTCAGGAACAATAAACGGAATACCTTTTCGTACCATTATATCGCCGCATGACGAACATTCGCATTATATGATTGTGAACAAATCCATCCGCGAACAGGCCAATATTGGTGATGGAACCGAAGTGGAAGTAGAGATGATGCTAGATATTGAACCACGTGTCGTTTTAGTCCCCGATTTGTTAAAAACCGAATTTAACCGGGATGAGAAAGCCCGGCAGCTTTTTAATGAATTGTCGTATTCTCATCAAAAACTTTTTGTTAAATGGATTACCGCTGCCAAAAAAGAAAAGATCAGTTATAAACGCGCCCAGCAAGCTATTCAGATGCTCCGCGATGGAAAAAGAATAAAATAATCGGGGTGTTCATGTTTTTTTTACTTTTGACAAGTTTATACCTGCATTAATTATGAAATACATTACTGTTGTCTTTTTTTTATCCATGTTATATTCTGTGGAGGCAAAAATTTACACCGTTGCATCGCCTGATAAGCGTATTGTGGTTACGGTAAATACCGATGAACAGATGGTTTACAGTGTAACCCGCGATGGTAAATCATTACTCGATCCGTCTGCAATACTATTACAGATAAATAATATTCAGTTAGGCAATAAATCGAAACCCATTGGGTCTATTGTTAAAGAAATTAATGAAATAGTTGATCAACCTTTCGGGAAATATTCAAAAATCATTGACCATTGTAACGAATTATCCATCCGTTTTAAAGAAAATTTTACGCTACAGTTCAGGGCATATAATAATGGTGTTGCGTATCGGTTTATTACCGGATTAGGCGGGAAAGTGACGGTGAATAATGAGGTTGCCGAGTTTGTTTTCTCAGGGAATTATGAGGTTGTATATCCGTTTGAAGAAAACCCGAAGTTTTTGACTCCACAGGAGACACAGTACCTCACAAAGAAAATTCAGGATATCCCGGAAGGACATTTTTTCTGGCCACCGGTAATGATTCGTACCGGCGAGGGCATTGTCCTTGCTGTGACCGAAAGCGATTTACTTGATTATGCTGGTATGTACCTCCAGCGATCAGCCGGGAACAAGCTTAGTGCTGTTTTTCCCCGTTACCCGAAAACTGAAAAACCGGGTGGATGGAATGATTATAATATGCTGGTTGAAGACAGAGAGGATTTTATTGCATCAACAACCGGTTTGCGAAATTATCCATGGCGGCTGATAGCTATTGAAGAGAAGGAGATCGGACTGATCGAAAACGACCTGGTGTATTTGCTGGCATCACCTTCACAAATTGGGGATATTTCCTGGATTAAACCAGGCAAGGTCGCATGGGACTGGTGGTGTAACTGGAATCTGGATAATGTGACTTTCCAGACCGGAATGAATACCCAAACATTTAAATATTTTATTGATTTTGCCGCAGATTATAAGTTGGAGTATATTATTCTTGACGAGGGATGGTCATCAAAGGACGATCTGACAAAACCGGTGTCTGCGGTGGACATTCCCGCGCTGGTTAATTACGGGAAGCAAAAAAACGTACAACTGATTCTCTGGTGCCCCTGGCATACGATGGATATTCAGATGAATGTTGTTCTTGAACAGTTCGAAAAATGGGGCATCGCCGGGTTGAAAATTGATTTTATGGACCGTGACGACCAAAAAATGGTGAATTTTTATGAACGTATAGCAAAAGCATGCGCTGAAAAAAAATTACTGATAGACTTTCATGGAGCATATAAACCCACCGGTATGCGACGTACCTATCCAAATGTTCTTAACAGAGAAGGGGTGATGGGTGCCGAATATAATAAGTGGTCAGACAGGGTAACGGCAGAGCATAATGTTACTATTCCTTTTACACGTATGTTTGCCGGCCCGATGGATTACACACCGGGTTCTATGCGAAATGTTAAACCCGGCTGGTTCAAACCGGTGTTCGAGAAGCCCATGACCATGACTAACCGCAGCCAGCAGTTGGCAATGTTTATTGTTTATTACGCGCCATTGCAGATGTTAAGCGATGCGCCCACAGCTTATGAGCGCGAACCGGATATTACCAGCTTCATCGCATCCGTACCTGTTGTGTGGGATGAAACCAGAGGAATTGAAGGCCGTTGCGGTGAATATCTGGTGATTACACGCCGTAAGGGTGATATATGGTTTGCGGCCGGCATGAATGGATTACAGAAAAAATCAGTTCTGCTTGATTTGTCGTTCCTGGGCCCTGGTAATTTTTCAGCAACAATTTTTAAAGATGGTATTAACTCTGCGTTCAATCCTACTGATACTGAGAAACTGGTACTATCGGTTTCTTCCCAAGACCAGATAAAAATTGATATGCTTGAGGGGGGTGGATTTGCTATCCGGTTTGACCCGGTGAAATAGTATTCGCTGTAGTTCTGTTTTATCAGTTAAAATCTCAAAAAGTAATTTTTTGCATGGTGGATTATTCTACTAATACCCTGCAATTTCATCAAAATATTCGTAGCTATCAATAATATCGAGGTAAACGCCATCGAATCCGGTGTTGATGATTTTGTCGAGGTAACCGGCAGGATTGCCTATAATGATTTTTTTTCATACAATACCCCAATTCCCCGCTGTATGGTCGTCACCATCGTATGCCCGGAGATATCCGAAATAGGGAAGGGGATAATTATATCCTGCGCGGATGACACATTGAGTGAAACTAAGTGTTAGCTTTGTCGTCAGAATTAATATTAAAGCAATACGTTTCATATCGTACAAATGTAGTAATTGTATTAAATATGCAAGGAAAAATTTATTTGTTGCCTTCAACACTTGGAGATGACGGTTTAGCAATGGTGTTACCACAGGGCGTGATCAATACCATTCTGGGGATACGTTTTTTTATTGTAGAGGATCTGCGCACTGCAAGACGTTTTTTGAAACAGCTCGATCGTTCGTTCCCGGTTGATGATAGTTCATTTATTGATTACAACGAACATACACGAATGTTTGATTTTTCTACAGTTGAATCATGGTTGTTGTCAGGGAATAATGTAGGGCTGATGTCTGAAGCGGGTATGCCCTGCATCGCTGATCCCGGCTCATCTATAGTATTGTGGGCGCATTTAAAAAATATATCTGTTGTGCCATTAACCGGTCCTTCATCTGTATTTCTTGCATTGGCTGCTTCGGGGCTGGGAGGGCAGGAGTTCGCTTTTAACGGATATATTCCGGTTAAACAGCCGGCACGTTGCCGGATGATCAGCCATTTTGAATTAGTGGCGCAAAAACATAACCAGACGCAGATTTTTATTGAAACACCTTATCGCAATAATGCATTAATTGCAGATGTGCTGAATACCTGCATGCCGGATACCTGTTTTTGTGTTGCTGCAGGTATTTCTGCTACTGCTCAGTTTATCCGGACAATGCCTGTGGGACAATGGCGAAAAACACAGATTCCGGATCTGAGTAAAATCCCGGCTGTTTTTCTTATTGGTAGTGTCTGATTTATTATTTTTGCATGCATTTTTCTAATGGTATCACTCGAAAATTTAACAGTTGAATTTGGCGGCTTCACGCTTTTCCGTGATATCTCATTTATGATTAATCCGGCTGAACGGATTGGGCTTGTCGGGAAAAACGGCGCTGGAAAATCTACTCTGCTTAAACTTATTGCCGGTGAGATGAGCGCGACTTGCGGTGTGATATCTAAACCAAACGGATTGCGGATCGGTTATCTGCCGCAACAAATGAAAGTCAGTAACAAACGCCGGCTCTTTGATGAAGCTCAAACGGCATTTACTGAAGTATTGAACCTCAAAAAGAAGGTTGAATATCTCACTCATCAGCTTGAGGTCAGAACCGACCACGAAAGCAGCGAGTACTTTCAAATTATAGACGATCTGTCACACGCATCGGATCAGTATCATTTGCTTTCAGGTGATAACATTGAAGGGGAGATTGAACAAACGCTCATCGGGCTTGGTTTTTCTGTTCAGGATTTTAACCGGTCAACGGCTGAATTCAGCGGTGGATGGCGAATGCGCATTGAGCTGGCTAAGATATTGATGTGTAAACCTGATTTGCTGTTACTCGACGAGCCGACCAATCATCTTGATATTGAGTCAATCGAATGGCTGGAAGTTTTTCTGGCCGGATGCAAGAGCTCTGTTTTGCTGATCTCGCATGATCGTCGTTTCCTGGATAATGTGACAACCCGCACAATCGAAATTTCGGCTTGCCGGATTTACGATTATAAAGCCGCATATTCCGACTATATTCAACTCCGCGCCGAACGCAGAGAACATCTGATAAATGCATACCGCAATCAACAACGCATGATTGATAAAACGGAAGAGTTTATCGAACGATTCCGTTATAAAGCAACAAAGGCAGTGCAGGTGCAGTCCCGGATTAAACAATTGGAAAAAATTGAACGTATCGAAATTGATATGGAAGATATTTCGAATCTGAATATCCGTTTTCCTTCTGCTCCACGTTCTGGTGAGTTTGTTGTTGAAATGAGTAAACTCTCAAAAGCATATAGCGCTCATGAAGTCCTTCACGAGATTGATCTTACTATCCGCAGGGGCGAATGCGTTGGCTTTATTGGTAAAAATGGCGAAGGTAAAACCACCCTCTCTCGCATTATCACAGGTGATCTGGATTTTACCGGTTATTTTAAAATTGGCTACAATGTTAATATTGGTTATTTTGCCCAGAATCAGGATGAACTGCTGGATGAAGATAAAACAGTGTTTCAAACTATTGACGATATTGCTGTGGGAGATATCAGAACGAAAATACGCGATATCCTCGGCGCCTTTCTGTTTGGCAGTGATGATATAGACAAGAAGGTAAAGGTTCTTTCGGGTGGTGAACGTTCACGGCTCGCTATTGCCAAACTGCTGCTTAAACCTTATAATTTGCTTGTTCTCGATGAACCCACCAATCATCTCGATATGCATTCAAAAGATGTACTTAAACAGGCACTCCTGAAATTTGAAGGTACTATCATACTTGTTTCGCACGACAGAGAGTTTTTGCACGGGCTGGCAACAGTGCTCTATGAATTTAAGGAGAAAAAAATAAAGCAACATCTTGGAGATATCTATGATTTTTTACAAAAACGAAAGATATCGAGTTTGCAGGAAATGGAGCGTAAATCAGCGAATACCCGTATTGCAACTGAAAAAAATAATGGACCCGGTAAGCAACAATATGCAAATAAAAAACTGAATGAGAAAGAACTGCGCAAAGCTGAAAACTTGTTAAAGCGCTGTGAAGATGAAGTCGCAGCGTTGGAGTCGGAATTGGAAACGATTAATCTGCGGCTCGCCGATCCTGAGTTTTTAAAAGATAGCAATCAGTATCACGATTGCTGTACCGAATATTCCCGCGTGAAGAAAAAACTCGATGATGCAATGCATCGCTGGGAGGTTGCGCAGCAAAAACTAGATTATTTAAAAACAGATTAGTGCTTATTGAAGGATTTCCCCAAGTTTGATTTTTTTCTGTGTGTGGTCCTGATCATAATCAAAAATAATGTAATCGGAGTTCTTAAATAGTTTGATATAGTTCAGATTATACCAGATATAGCCCTTGCCTACGCTTACTCCTTCAAGGATGTCTATTTGTGCATTGCCTGTGTTAAATGACGAGATTTTAATTTTTGAATTATGCGTGATTTTCATGCTGGGAAAGTTCACAGCACCGCCGCTGTTCGTAGTTATGATAACGATTCCCTTTGCATTTTTTAAAAAGGTGATTTTGCCGATATTTTCATAAATACTTCCGTAGCGCTTTTTAAATGAAGGATTGTATTTATCAAGCGCATCCTGCGCAACCTTCCCCGGCAGAGACATTCCACTGTAATTGATGAGGTTGATTACTGCAAAAAGCCCGGCCAGAGTAGGATTATATTGGGCAGCGATGAGTTTATCATTTTGCTCTTTCAATGATGTCACCGGATTAAAATCTTCCATGCGTTCATAGGCCAGTTCTTTGATGTTTAAACCGGGGGCAAAGACAGCTCCGGTTAGATAAATATTGCCTTTCATATCATAATCTATTCCGTACCGGCTGAAATTTTCTGTCTCTCCGTATATTCGGGTATACTGATGCTGGCCTTCGTAACTATAGCAAGCAACGAAAACATCATTATTCTCCCGGCTCAGGTTATCTGTTTTTGCGCGGTTCGACCAAATGATCTCTCCCCTCCGGTTAAGCTTGATGATATATATGTCTCCTTTTTGTCCTGCTTTCATAAATCCATCGCCTGCCTTAATAATGCTGTCGAACGATCCGGCAACAAACAGGTTTTGCTCAGGATCAATCATTATCTGAAAGCCGATTTCATTGCCCGGACCGCTGATCTTGATTGCCCACAGATTATTTGCGTCTTTGTCGAAGCCGGCAATGAATGCATCACGGGTGCTGTCAAATGAAATCAACCGGGTTGTGCCGAATTGTACAATCCCCGAGAAATAACCGGTAACATAACTGTTTCCTGTCGCGTCAAAAACAATGTCTGTGGAGTTGCTGCCATGATGACCGCCTGCATCTCCGATTTTTTTCCATACCGTTTCTTCTATCGCACGCCGGCTATCGTTGGTTGTAATGTCAATCAATCGAGCTTTTTCATTTTTATATTGTGGCATGGTTACACCCAGAGGAGCTCCTTTAAATGTGGGATCGCTGATAATAAAACGCTTTCCTTTAAATATAAAATGATCGCCTTTTACATCCTGCCCCAAATTTATCGCAAGCGATACATGGCCGGTATATTCAACAGCCAGTATTTCCTGGCCGGTAAATTCGCGAATCAGCCAACTTAATAATGCTGCGCGATCTTCGCAATCGCTATATGGATACATAAAGGATTCTTCGGGAAAGAAGAATTTTTCTGCCTTGAACTGTTCAATGTCGGTTTTGTAGTCAAATGTTTCTTGTACAAATTTTAACAACAGTGAAACAGCATCAACCGGATTCAGATTTTTAATTATGGGCGCCAGCCCTTCAGCAACCGATTCTTTTGTGAAGGATGGAGCTGATGAGGTAAGGTATACTTTTAAATCTGTTTGAGGATAATCATTATAAAAGCGCCGGTTATTCTCATTGTATTTTACTGCGAAATTTATACCCTCAAAGGACAAAATACGATCCCTGATATCTATTGTTAGATTCGGAGAACTGGTTAGTGTAAGATCAATGATGTTTCGGGCTTCCGGAAAATCTTTTTTATACGTGTAGACCTCTGTTTTCTCCTTTGTTCCCATGATATAATAACGCATATTGTTTAGCGTGATAAAGGGTATTCCGTATATTTCTGTCCGGAAGGGTAGTAACAGGTAGAGATGATTGTCTTTATATCCGGTTTTGGCTATGTAGTTTGATTTGGTCAGCATAAACCATTGGATAAATACCGCGCAACCGGCATCTGATGAAATCTTTTCCGCTGCTGCTTTGATTAATAAATAATAGCCCCAGTCGTTTAGATTGTATAATGATTTTACCTGTAATAGCTGATTGATAAAATGGTTGTAATATGTTTTATTCATTGCATCCCAACTGGCACTGATACTTTGTTCGTTAATAACTGCCGGAAGTGATGTTAAAAAATTCCGGTGATATTCAAGAATTATTGGTGTGCCGTAATATTCGAATTTGATGCTAACTCTCTTAAAAGTATCCGGCTCGCTTTTTTGAAGCACCGGAAGGTCCAGGTCGGCAGGTGTGCGTGTACGGCTGACTTCATAAGTAATGGTGTCATCTGTTTTTATAATTTCTTTTGCTACCGGTTGAACTTTGGGCTTAGGTTTTTCGGCTACCGATTCAGCGGCAAAACCGATATACTTCTCCCACTGCATGCGCAGATAATCGGAGTATTCCTTGTCTATTTTATTGATATATTCTTCGCGCTCTTTGGCAAATTTATTGAATTCTTCTTCGCGTCTGGCAGTAAAATCTTCTTTCTCTTTCATGAACTCTTCCAGCGTTTTTTGTCCATATAACGCATAGGATGAAAACACAATGAGAAATGCAAATAGTTGTTTCATGGTTCTGTTATTAAAAATATTTCTTCACGATAAAGATAAGAAATGATTTTTTAAAACACGAGAAAATTGTAATACCGATTGTAAGTGTTAAGGATTCGGAACGGATAAACGGTAAATAGAAAATAAAGAACCGGATACAGAACTCAGTTATGTATAGCAAATGAATTGCTGCTGCAATTTCAATTAAGAATCAGTTATTTTGAAGGTGTAAAATCTGTTGATAATACTCTGAATTCGGTACGGCGATTAATCTGGTACGCTATTTCCTGATAGTCCTCTGATGGCAATTTACTAATATAATCATCAGTAAGTTTTGTTCCAATTTCAAAGAAGGGTATCTGTGCTTTTATTTTTTCGTCAATTACTTTGGGTTGTGTCTTTCCATATCCTTTGGCTACCAGACGGTTTTTGTCAATTCCTTTGGTAATCAGAAAATCAACAACCGATTGTGCTCGTTTCTGGGAGAGTTCAAGGTTATATTGTTCGCTGCCGCGCGAATCGGAATGTGACATGAGCTCAATGGTTACATTTGGATTGTCGTTTAAGGTTTCCACTAATTTATTTAGCGAGGCCATAGATTCGGCTCTCAGATTTGCGCTGTTAAAGTCATAAAAAATATTTGGAAGTTCAATAGCCGTTTTGATAGATGCCAGGTTGATTGCTGTGGCGAAGTCCTTGCTTTTATCTTCTCCTTTTGTGGATATTTTGGCCTTGCCTTTCAAATAGTTTTCAGCAGAAGCAATAAAAATATAGTCAGTTGAGGGTTTCAGCATGAATTTGAAGTTTCCGTTCTCATCCGATTTGGTTTGCATAGTGAAACCGTCACTGCTGATTGACTTGATTTCGGCTCCTGCAATAGGTTTTAATGTTTTTTCATCGGTAATTTTACCGGTTACATTAAATTTAATAGGCGGAAGATAGAACGTAAAGATATCATCTCCTTTTTGTTCCCGTGATGAAGAAAAAAAGCCACGTTCCACTTCACTCTCGAATGTGATGCCAAAGTCATCGCTGCTTGAGTTAACAGGGTATCCCATATTGGTTACTTTCCATTGTCCTTTGCCGATAAGTTCGGCTTTAAAAATATCCAACCCTCCCATGCCGAGGTGTCCGTTGGATGAGAAATACAATGTACCATCCGGATGGATAAACGGAAACATTTCATTTCCTTTAGTGTTAATTTTATCACCCATATTTACCGGTGATGTCCATCCCTCGGCTCCTTTTTTTGTCATCCAGATATCATGTCCGCCTGTAGTGCCGGCCATGTTTGAAACAAAATACAGGGTGCCGTCAGATGCTATTGCAGGATGCGCGAAAACCATTGAATCGGGCCCCAGTTCGAGCATTTTGGTTTTGGACCATGAGTCGCCATCACGGGTTGCCTCATATATCTGACATCCTTGTTTTTTATTTTTACTGCGTTCGCAGCGGGTAAAATACAGTGTATTGAAGTTCGGATCCATTACCGGTGAACCCTCCGAAAATTCGGTGTTGATATTCTCATCGAGCGGAACAGGAACGCTCCATTTACCTTCTTTGTCGCGCCGTGATTCATAGATATCCTCAAATTTCTGACCCGTTCCCCCGTGCGTGGCGTCACCTTGCGCATCCTCACGGGTAGAGGTAAAGAATACAACGTTATAATCGCTGCGGCCAAAACAAGGGCTGAAATCATTGTATTTTGTATTGAAAAAATGAGCATTTTCAACAATGTAGCCGGTTGGATTATTTAACCATCCCTGTGCCATCTCACAGGCCTTAATGCCGTTTTCCGCGCGAATATCATCAGGTACCTGTTTCTGGTATTCTTTGTATTGTTCTAAGGCATCTTCAAATTTTTCATTCATTTTCAGAGCATCGGCATAATACAAGATTGCCAGTGGTTCTTTGATGCCACGTTTAATGGCTTTCGAGTACCATAGTTCGGCTTTTTTCGATTGATCGGTACGGCGGTAACACTCGGCAATACGGAATATCATCATGGTTTTTTCACCCTCATCAGCAACCCGGTCATAGGCCTCCTTTAGCAGTTCTTCAGCAATATAGTATTCTCCGGCCTCAAATGTGGCTAATGCCCTGGCAACCCGTTTATGCATCTGTTGTCCCTGAGTGTGAAACAGACAACAACCCAGTAAACTGAAAAATAAAATGTATTTCCGCATATTTTTTTATTCTTTTACTGTAAACAGGTAGTAAAAATAGCGAAAAAAATGAAACCGGCAAAAATTGGAATTAAACAGGATTTATGCCGGTTAAACTGTTAATAACGAAGTGAATCAGGTTGGTATTGAGTACCGTTAAAAACAAAAACCGCCAAATCGGCGGTCTTTGTTTTTGTTTTTATCGTGTAAACAATAATTCGCGATACTTTGGCAATGGACACATCTCATCGTCAATCATGAGTTCAAGTTCGTCAATGGGCTCGCGTATAGCTTCCAGATATGGGAATACCTTTTCTGAATAGGCCACTGAGCGCTTATGGATATCTTCAATATTATTGGCTCTTTTTCTGGCCTCAATCATATCATTTACGCCTTTCTTGATTGCTGTGATGGCTTTGGAGATGGTTTTTATATTTTCCAGCCGTGAAGCAGCCAGTTCACTGAACTCTTCTTTCGAAAATAGTTCTTTCATTCCTTTTACATTTTCCATCAGCAGGTTTTGGTATTTAATGGCAGTAGGTACAATGTGGTTCATGGCGAGGTCGCCCAGTACCCGCGATTCAATCTGTACCTTTTTGATATAGGTTTCAAGCCGTACTTCTAAGCGTGCTTCAAGTTCTTTTTCGTTAAATATCCCGAGCTCCAAGAACATTTTCTTCGAGCGTTCAGAGAGGTATCCTTCCAGTGCTTCAGGGACTGTCTTGATATTGGACAGGCCACGTTTTGCCGCCTCTTTTACCCATTCATCACTGTAGTTATTGCCTTCAAAACGTATTTTTTTGCTTGCTTTAATATAGTTGCGCAGAATCTGAAGGATTGCTTCATCTTTTTTCATTCCTTTTTCAATTAGCGCATCTACATCTTTTTTAAATTGAATTAATTGATAGGCATATGCAGCGTTGAGCACGGTCATCGCCGATGCACAGTTTGCTGAACCTCCAACAGCGCGGAATTCAAACCGGTTGCCGGTAAATGCAAAGGGCGATGTACGGTTACGGTCTGTATTATCGAGAAGAATCTCCGGTATACGTCCGATATCAAGCTTAATGGCTGTTTTCTCGGCAGGTGTCATCTTTTTATCTCCTATCTGCCCTTCAATCTGATCAAGCATTTTGGAGACCTCTGTGC
>CAZRNJ010000031.1:0-15972 GCA_964601385.1 uncultured Bacteroidales bacterium
TAGAAATGTAGGTTTTATAGTATATAAGGAATTTCTATTGCAAAATCGCGGTTAAAATTAAAAAAACATATTATACGGCGAATTAAAAGATTAAATAGCAAAAGAAATGATATTGTCTGTTTACGGTTTTTCAGCTTCAAAATACCGGTACGGGACACAACGGGTTGATATTTATCATTCCATCCCCATGTCAGGAATAAAAAAAATTTCCATTATATTTGCTAAAATAAAACAACCGGAGCATTCGTTTAGATTAAAATTTACAGATCATGAAAAAAATATTGATGATAATAGCTGGGCTGATTATGTTGCAACAGGCCGTTCATTCACAGGTTAAATGGCTGACAATTGAGCAGGCCATGGATTTAAACAAGAAGAAGCCCAAACCCTTTTTCATTGATCTTTATACCGACTGGTGCGGTTGGTGTAAAAGTATGGATGCTACCACCTTTGCTCATCCGGTAATTGCAGAAATGCTGAATACTAATTTTCATCCTGTAAAATTCAACGCCGAGTCGGCCAAGACACTTGTTTTTAACGGTAATACATTTGTCAGCGAAGGACGCACACACCAATTTGCCATTGCGTTGCTGCAGGGCCAGTTATCTTATCCTTCATTTGCTTTTCTCGATGCCAAGCAACAATTACTGACATCAGTGCCGGGTTACCGTACCGCTCCACAAATGGAACCGGTATTGGCTTATATCTCATCCGGCGCTTATCTAAAGCAAAACTTCGAAACTTTTTCAGCATCCTATAAAAGTAAAATTCAGTAAACGCTCTATTGCCAGGCCGGCATGATCGGCAATATCACCGGCTGTAACACCTGCTTCACCAAACTTTTCTCTGGCCATATCACCAGCCATCCCATGAATATAAACTCCCAGAATGGATGCATTGGCATGCCCGTAGCCCTGCGCCAGAAAAGATAAAATAATCCCGGTTAAAACGTCACCGCTGCCTCCTGTTGCCATACCCGGATTACCTGTTGTATTAAAAAAACAATGTCCGTCCGGAAAAGAGATACAAGTATAAGCACCCTTAAGAACTATGATGATTGAATATTTACGAGAAAGCTCCCGCTGTAAAATCATCCGGCTATAACTATCCGAAACTTTTCCGGCCAACCGCTCAAACTCTTTCAGATGCGGTGTAAGAATGGTGCCCGGTGGTAAATCATTCAGTAATTTTTTATTTCCGGCTATAATATTAATCGCATCAGCATCTAAAACCAATGGAACAGAAGCGCTACGGATCAGTTGGGTAAGCGCTCCGGCTGTTTTAGAATCCCGGCCAATGCCCGGACCAACACCGATTGCACTAAACGGCTTAAGCGTTGAGATGCCGGTAATAATATTCTTATTCCGGTCAATGCTGTACATAGCTTCAGGCACCGCTGCCGTCATCAATTTATATCCACTGCCCGGCAGATGAACAGTAAGCAGCCCGGCACCGGCACGCAAACACGACCGTGCGCCAAGAATAGCAGCGCCCATCTTTCCGGCACTGCCCGACACTAACAGCGCATGACCAAAATTTCCTTTATGAGCGAAACGACGACGCGGACGAATCAGTTGATGAACATATCCGGGTGTTAAAGCATAATTATCAACCTTGCAGTTTTTAATTGCTTCGGAATGCAAACCAATAGATAATACATGCCACTGCCCGACAAATTCCTCGTTTTCCGGAAAAAAAAATGCCAGTTTAGGAAACTGAAAAGTCAGTGTTACATCTGCCCGTACAATGGCACCCGACAGATTGCTCCTGTTATCTTCGCCAAACAGACCTGAAGGCATATCAACCGATATAACCGTACATTCTGAATGATTAATGGCATTAATTACCGCGCCGGCCAAACCAAAGCATGGCTTTGACAATCCGCTGCCAAACAGCGCATCAATGATTACCTGTCCTTTTTCAAAAACCGGAACACCGGATACATCATTAACCACACGATAAGGTATATTACATTGCTCCAGCCGCTGACGATTCAACAAAAAATCAGCCGAAAACCGGCCCGACAAGTCAATCACAACTATTTCGCACCGGTAACCCTGATGGACAAGCAGACGAGCCAAAACTAACCCGTCACCTCCGTTATTACCGGGTCCGGCAACAATAATTAGCCGGTTCGATGTGCTTATCCGTGAACAAATCCATTTAGCCAGTTCACCGGCAGCACGCTCCATTAATGCCCCGGATGATATTGGCTCATGCTTAATCGTATAGTCATCCATCTCGCGGATCTGTGCGCACAAAGGTATTTTCGTCAGCAAGGTCATAATCAACAAAGTTATAACAGTTCTGCAAAATAACATCATCAGAAACTATTTCACTTTTTTTTTGATATGTATTAAAATGAAACGAATCACAGAAAAAAAAATAACCCTACAGCCCGCCATACGGATTAGTACATTTCTGTTATATTTGTCCATTCATAAAAACCGTAACAATGTTTAATCATCCCAAAGGATTATATGTATTGTTCTTTACCGAGATGTGGGAACGGTTCAGTTTTTACGGTATGAAAGCGCTTCTGATTTTTTTTCTTACCAAGCATCACTTTTTTACAGATGGGGAAGCCAACCACATTATCGGCAATTATGCCGCCTTAGTTTATGCTTTACCGGTGATCGGGGGCTTTCTGGCCGACCGGTATCTTGGATACCGTAAAGCTGTAACCTTTGGTGCTATACTTATTTTGGCCGGCCAATTTAGTATGGCCTATAAAGGACATCAGGCAATAACAAACGGAACAGAACTATTACAGGACAACATAGCGATACAGGCCATGTTTTTTTCACTTGCACTGATTATTGCAGGTGTTGGATTTCTCAAGGCCAATATTTCGTCCATCGTTGGTTGTTTGTATAAGAAAGACGATCCTAAAAAAGATTCGGGTTTCACAATTTTTTATATGGGGATTAATCTCGGCTCAGCTTTGGCCACGGCGCTATGCGGCTATGTGGGTGAGACCTACGGATGGGAATACGGATTTGGACTTGCCGGCATAGGAATGCTGCTTGGATTATCAACATTTCTGATTTTTAAAAAACATCTGATGGGATATGCCGAACCACCGGATCAACAAAAACTAAACGAAAAAACAATCCTCCTTTTACCCCGCGAATGGGCAATCTATGCGGGCGGTGCAGCATCGGTATTTATCATCTGGCAACTTGTACAATACCATGCAGTTGTTGGCGCATTGCTTGTTATCACATCCCTTACACTCATCGGGCTGCTGGGTTATTTTATCTTAAGCCAATGCACAAAAGATGAACGCGGACGAATGCTTGTACTTCTCATTCTTACCTTTTCGTCCATCGTATTCTGGTCCCTGTTCGAACAGGAATTCACATCTCTCAACCTGTTTGCCGACCGCGTGGTAAACCGGAGCATAGGAGGACAGGAAATCAAGGCATCCACACTTCTCTCCTTAAATCCTGTTTTTATTATTCTGCTGGCTCCGGTTTTTGCATGGCTATGGATCCGGCTTAACCGGATAGGACTGGAGCCAAATACCCCGGTAAAATTCAGCTTAGGTATTATTTTTGCCGGATTATCATTTGGCGCTATTGTCGCCGGATGTATGGCTGCACAATACAGCAGTAAAGTATCGCTGGGCTGGCTGGTATTATCATATCTGCTGCTCACAACCGGAGAAATCTGCCTATCACCGGTAGGACTATCGGCTGTTACCAAACTGTCGGCCGATAAAATTGTTGGTGTAATGATGGGGACATGGTTTCTGGCTACCGCAGCTTCCGAATACATTGCTGCCCTGCTAGCCAATCTGGCCGACCTGGGTTCTGTTTCATCCAGCTTCGTACTTTCAGACGCTATCCGACAATATTCAGATCTTTATCTTAAACTGATGATTATAGGGCTGATAGCCGGCATCCTGCTTTTAATTCTCTCTCCTTTTCTCAAAAAGCATATGCATGGCATACATTAATCAAATGAATATTTTATCAGTTAAATATAATTTCGTATTTTTAATGCATTATATTTGAATCATGGCCAGACGCATAAAAAATTTTTATCTCCTCTTTTCTGCAATAATCATTTTCAATGCTGTTACGGTATTTGCTCAAAATGATAAAGCCGATAGTTTACTCCGTTTATTAAAAACCGCTAAAGAAAAAGACAAATTCTCACTTTATTACGATCTGTCAAAAACATTTTATAAATCAGGCAAAACTACCGAAGCATTTGACTATGCAACCAAAGCGCTTGAATTGGCCAAAAAGCAAAATGATGCAAAATCCATTGCTCTTGGCTATAACCAGCTTGGCGCGTGCCATTTCGCTAAAAATGAATTTGATAAGGCCATTGATTTTTTCACTCTGTCGCTTGCTGTAAGTGAAAAAAAGGATTTGAAGACCGAGATGCTCACATCCATTAACGAAATCAGTGTACTGGCTTATTATCAACAGGATTTTGATAAGATGCTGTCATTCTCGGTACGGGCACTCAAACTGGCACAGGAACTGAAAGACACCAGTAAAGAAGCCGAAGCATACAACCATCTCGGCTTATACCATTATGTTAAATCAGATTTTCGTAAAACGCTCGAATACTGGGAAAAAGAACTTGAGCTCAAAAAAATGCGCGGTGATAAAAAAGAGATTGCCATCACCTACAACAACCTCGGTGTAATTGCCAAAAAGAAAAATGACTATGAAAAAGCCATTGAATACTATCAGGAAAACCTGAAAATACAGGAACAACTCAAAGACACACTGCGTATAGCTATGTCGCTAAGCAATATCGGAAGTGTATATTACGATTTCGGCGTAGATGATAATAAAGCACTTGAATTCTACCAGCACAGTCATGAACTATTCACTTATCTGAAAGACACCAATCTGATTACCGGTGCGCTGATCAATGTAGGACTGGTTCTAGAACGTCAGAAAAAAATTGATCAGGCGCTGAAAAATTATCAGCAGGCCTTGCGGATCGCCAGAATGATAAATGACAAAGCAAATATTGCTCTGGCACAAAACGGGATCAGTATCATCCTGTTAAAAAAAGGCGATTTCAACGGCGCCTTGCACAACAGTTTACAATCACTAAAAATATTCGAGGAAAACGGTGATAAAACCGGCATTGCTCAATGCTTCCGAACCATTGGTGAGTGCTATTCAAAACTGGGCAATTACGACCAGTCGCTCAGTTATTATACAAAAAGCATTGCCATTATCCGGGAAATAGGCGATAACAAGGCGCTGGCCGATGCCTATAAAGACCTGTCGCTGGTTTACTCGGCCATGGGTAATTTTGAAAAAGCGCTAAGTTGTTATAAAACCTACAGCGAACGCAAAGATTCAACGCTTACCGACAATTACCTTAAGACAATAGAGGAAATGCAAACCAAATACGAAACCGACAAAAAACAAAAAGAAATAGCGCTGCTGAACGAAAAAAGCGCAAGGCAAGAGGCAGAAAATAAACGGCAACGGGTAATGATCTATTCCTTTGTCGGCGGATTTCTTCTTATACTTGGATTTTCTATCATCCTCTTTCGCCAGTTCAGACAAATCCGGGCACAACGCGACCAGATTGTCCACCAGAAACAAGAAATCACCGACAGCATTCATTATGCCAGCCGTATTCAGCGGGCTATCCTCCCCCCCAAAGAATCGTTCGACAGTGTGCTGCCTCAGCATTTCATTCTTTACAGGCCACGCGATATTGTAAGTGGCGACTTTTACTGGATGATCAATAAAGGATCAAAAGTTATTTTTACTGCTGCCGACTGTACCGGACATGGTGTTCCCGGCGCATTTATGAGTATGCTCGGCACTGCTTTTCTCAACGAGATTGTAAGTAAACATAACGAAAATGATATCCATGCCGATGATATCCTTAATGATTTGCGACGCCATGTGGTTACTGCATTGCATCAAACCGGCAAAGAAGGTGAGTCGAAAGATGGCATGGATCTGGCACTTTGCGTGATTGACCTCAACACTAACCTGCTTGAATATGCCGGCGCCAACAACCCTCTGTTCCTTATCCGCAAAGGACAACTGATGGACTATAAGGCAGACAAAATGCCTATTGGAATCTACCATGAAAAGAACAACGACTTTACAGCAAATCTCATCCAGCTTGAAAAAGGCGATACGATCTATGTTTTCTCCGACGGTTATGTTGACCAGTTTGGCGGACCCAATAAACGGAAGTTTATGAAAAAGAATTTCAAAGAAACATTACTTGCCATACAGGATAAAACCATGCCGGAACAGCACGACCATCTCAACAAAGCCATTGAGGACTGGATGGGCGAACTCGACCAGATTGATGATATACTGGTAATTGGCGTCAGAATCTGATGGTCATTTAAAACTTTAGCAGTGCGGGCACAAAAGGATCTTATTTTTGGCTTACGGGCAATACTCGAAGCTATCCATTCGGGAAAAGAAATCGAAAAAGTATTATTTAAAAGCGGATTAAGAGGTGAGTTGTTTCATGAATTATTTTCGGCTATACGTGATCAGCAAATCCCATTCCAGTATGTTCCGAATGAACGGTTAAATCTCATTACACGCGGGAATCATCAGGGCGCTGTGGCATATATCTCACCCGTTGAATATTATGATCTTGCACGCATCATTCCCGGTTTATTTGAATCGGGACAAACACCATTAATTGTTGCTCTCGACCGTATCACCGACATCCGTAACTTTGGCGCTATCGCCCGTGTCAGCGAATGTGCCGGTGTGCATGCACTACTGATTCCGGTTAAAAATGCCGCTCCGGTAAATGCGATGGCTGTAAAAACATCATCAGGCGCTCTGCATTCTATACCGGTTTGTCGCACAATCAGCATCACTGAATCGCTGTGGTTTATTAAAAATTCGGGGCTCCAGCTCGTGGCTGCAACAGAAAAAGCCCCAACCACCTATTTCGACTGCGATTTTACTTTGCCCACCTGCCTCATCTTCGGTTCAGAAGATACAGGCATTGATCCATCAGTACTCCAACTGGCCACCCATCAGGTAAAAATACCGGTAATGGGAACCATCGAATCACTCAATGTGTCATCCGCCGCATCGGTACTGATGTACGAAGCCGTCCGGCAACGGATAAAAGAGAAAAAAAATAATGAACATACTAACGATAATCGGGCTTAAACTCCCATGTAAAAAACAAAAAACATGAAACCACCACTCCGTCGTCGCGATTTTCTAAAGTTAACTGCTGTGGCTGGTGCTGCAGGAATAGCGGGTTCAACCCTGGCACAAAAAACATCGCTGCAATCAACCGATAAAAAAGACGGATTTATTTACCGCACGCTGGGACGCACCGGACTACAAGTACCTGTTATCAGTTCAGGAAAAATACCTGTTGACAATGATGATCTGGCTATGGCCATTTTAAACTCCGGAATCATTCACATTGACTCAGCCAACCGCTACGATGACGGACGCAACGAAGAAGTGCTGGGGCGACTGCTAAAAAAAACCGACCGCAAAAAATTTATCCTCGCAACAAAAATTGATGAGCCGACAGATAAAACAACCGGCAACTATACCCCTCAAGCATCGGCCGAATCGTTCCTGAATAAATTCAATGAAAGCTTACAAAAACTCGGCACGTCGTATATTGATATCCTCTACCTGCACGGATTATCGTCAACCGGCGCCTTGCTTGACGAGCGATTCACACAAGTACTCATTAATCTGAAAAAAGAAGGGAAGGCACGGTATCTGGGCGTATCTACTCATACCAATATTCCGCAGATTATACATGCAGCAACAGACAGTAAAATTTACGACATCGTTCTTTTTACCTACAATTTTAAACAAAATAATATCGCAGATATCCGTGCCGCTGTGGCGCATGCCGCATCGGCAGGCCTTGGTACCATAGCCATGAAAACACAGGCCGGACGATTCCTTGATAAAGAAAACACTCTCAAAGTCAATAGTAAGGCAGCCCTTAAATGGGCTTTGCAGGATAAAAATCTTCATACCATAATTATTTCAATTAAAACATACGAACAGTTAAACGAATACCTGTCGGTGATGCAGAATCTTTCGCTTACAGATGAAGAGAAACTGTTTCTCGATGCCAACAGTCAATCAAAAACTGCCATGTTCTGTTCGGGATGCAGCAAATGTGTTGAACAATGCCCTTTCCGCCTGCCAATACCAGACATAATGCGCGCCTATATGTACTCATACGGTTATCACGAAACACGTGAAGCGCGCAAACTTATGGATGAACTGCCTGTTAGTCCCGATGGATGTAACCTGTGCAGCGAATGCCTGATCATTTGTCCATCGGGCTTTAATATTCAGAAAAAAATAGCTGATATCGCCCGGATAAAAATTATTCCACACGAATTTCTTGTTTAATAAAATAAATAATAAAAAAAATGCTTACAATCAATCACCAACTAATCCGTAATAAGCAACCGGTCTTGCTGCCAATCTTTTTCATTATTCTTCTGTTTAATCTGCAGGACTGCCTTTCGCAATACGAAAAAATGTTTCCCGACTATGAGGGTTATGCCCGTCCGGCAGAAATAAAAATCTATAACGGCTCTAACCTGTATGAACTGATTAACGGCGCGGCAGAAAACTTTATCCGTTTTGGCTTTATCGAGCTATATACCGGCGATTACACCAATGGTGATGATTATATTACGGTAGAAATTTACTCCATGAAAAACCAACTGAACAGCTATGGGGTGTACGCCAGCGAACGATCTCCTTCGGCCAACTTTATCACCTTAGGCGCCGAAGGATACAGCGTAAAAGGTGCTGTTAATTTTGTATACGGCCCCTATTATATCAAGTTATTCAGCAATAATCCTTCTGCCGAATCAACAGCGCATATCACAGCGCTTGCACAACGCATTACCTCATCTTTTTTCGCATGTACCAGCTTGCCGTTCGAGCTTACGGGCCTGCCCGATGAAGATCGCATCGCCCACACAGATCTATATATCCCTGAAAACTTCCTTGGCCATAGTTTCCTGTACTCGGCTATTATCTGCGATTATCAGACAGACGAAAAAAAATACAAACTGTTTATCATGAATCTTGATAATCAAACAAACTGCAAACAGGCGCTCACACAATATCTGGCATTTGCAGATATGGATACAACAACGCTTACTGAGTCACGCTATATCATCAATGATAAATATAACGGAATAGTAATTATCGAATGGAAATCCGGCCTGCTGTTTGGAGTAACAGGTAATACTGATGGGGCTTTCATGAATTCGATGGCCAACCGACTAAAAGAAAAAATGGCACAAGCACATTTGTTTTGATTACAGATATAACTTTAGAATTATTGAAATAATCATGCATTTGCAAATATTAATTACTGATAATGAATCGCAGACACCAACCCATCAGAATTTATAATTTACTGCAATCATCTGCAGGATCAACGGATAATACCAATTAGAATTTTATTATTTTTACCGGGCAATTATGAAATATTACGAACGGTTTTCCGGATTACGGAGAGTTTAAATAAAAGCAAAATAATGCAGAAAAATTTTTTTGTTAAATCGCACGGACTGGGGAATGACTATATTGTTCTTAATTCGCACTATATTGATTTTCCGTTGACGGCGCAGGCCATACAACTTATCTGTGATGTACACTACGGTTTGGGCAGCGATGGGATTCTGTTGCATACCCCCTCAGCTACTGCTGATGCCGGGTTACGGATATTTAATCCCGACGGATCGGAGGCAGAAAAAAGCGGCAACGGATTACGGATATTTTGCAAATACCTTTATGATTATGAGATTATCACCCGCCGGTCGTTTTCTGTTGAAACAAAGGGTGGGCTCGTAAATGCCGATATCGTAGAAGAAGATGACGGCAAAGCACGTGTTATCACTATTGATATGGGGACAGCCGTTTTTGACAGCCGCCGGATACCTGTTTTAAACGGAAATCCCGAATGTATGGGCGAAAAGATCCAGGCCGGTGATAAATGGTATTCGATCCATTGTGTTTCAGTAGGCAATCCTCATTGTGTAATTCTGGTGGACGAACTTGATGAACGCGAAATAACAACCTACGGCCCTCTGATTGAAAACCATCCTCTCTTTCCAAACCGTATCAATGTGCAATTTGCCAAAGTACTACTCCGGAATAAGGTGCAGGTGCTGATTTGGGAGCGTGGCGCCGGATATACACTGGCATCAGGCAGCTCATCGTGTGCTGTGGCTGCTGTTACTTCCCGTCTCGGACTAACCGATCCGTCTCTAACTATTGAAATGCCCGGCGGTAATCTGAATATCAGTATTGACCAGAACTTTTGCATCCGGATGACCGGCAACGTCCGGCAAATTGCCGAAGGAACATTATCGCCCGAACTGATCAGCGAACTAATGCATCCATAATAGTATTAACACACAAACAGATGATTTTATCCTGTAACTACTGCCATAATTAATATCGTGTAATAAAAAAATACCGAATGGTTATGAATACAAAAAAGATCCCGTTTACCAAACAACAACTCAACGAAATTATCAGCAAATATCCTACTCCGTTTCATATTTATGATGAAAGGGCTATCCGCGAAAATGCACGCCAATTAAAAAAAGCATTTGACTGGTGTCCGGGCTTCAAAAATTTTTATGCAGTGAAAGCGCTGCCAAATCCGTTTATTCTTAAAATTCTTAAAGTTGAAGGTTTTGGCAATGACTGCAGCTCATACACCGAGTTACTGTTATCGGAGAAAACAGGAATCACCGGCGAAGAGATTATTTTTACTTCCAATGACACACCGGCACACGAGTTTAAAAAAGCCCGGCAACTTGGCGCTATTATTAATCTCGATGATATCACCCATATTGATTATCTGGAGAAACATGCCGGTATGCCCGAATTGGTTTGTTTGCGGTATAATCCGGGCCCTCTGAAAAAAGGCAATCCGATAATTGGTCATCCTGAAGAGGCCAAATACGGATTCACCCGCGAACAATTAATGCAGGGATACAAAACACTTAAGGAGCGCGGCGTGAAACGTTTCGGATTGCATACTATGGTTGCATCCAACGAACTGAATCCGTATTATTTTATCGAGACCGTACATCTGCTGTTTGACCTTTGTGTTGATATTTATAAAAAATTTGGCATACGCCTTGAATTTATTAATATGGGCGGCGGATTCGGGATTCCCTACCGGCCAGAAGAAAAGCCGGTAGATATGAATCTGGTGAGTAAAGGAATACAGGAGCTCTACACAAAAATTATTAATACTAATCAACTCCATCCGGTAAAAATCATGATGGAGTCGGGACGGATGATCACCGGCCCCTATGGATGGCTGGTAACAAAGGTGCTTCATGTCAAGAAGACGTATAAAAACTATGTGGGTCTCGATGCCAGCATGCACAATCTGATGCGACCTGCTCTGTATGGCGCTTATCACCATATTACCGTAATGGGGAAGGAAACCGAGCCACACAATACCATCTGCGATGTTACCGGTTCACTATGCGAAAACAACGACAAATTTGCTATTAACAGACCCCTGCCATCTGTTGTGCCCGACGATATCCTTGTGATACACGACACAGGAGCCCATGGTTATGCTATGGGATTTAATTACAACGGAAAGCTTCGTTCAGCCGAACTGCTGCTGCGTGAAGACGGAAGCATTATTCCTATCCGGCGCGCCGAAACTCCTGATGACTATTTTGCTACCCTCGATTTTAACGCTGCAGAACAATTCGGCAGTTGATTATTAAAAAATAAAAGTTAACTTGTGATAACTATGCAGAAAAAAAATACACACACAGATTTATACCACTTTATCTAATAAAATATTTTCCATACTTTTACTGATACATAAATAATTTTCCAATCGAAAATCTCGTATTAATTTTTTATATATTTTTGCGCCATAACCATAAATCTATTAACTTATGAAAACAAATTTACTTTTCACCGGTTTATTTATTGCCGGTTTAACCACAACTGCACAAATAAGTGTAACCTCTTCGTTACCGCTGGCCAACACCATGGACAGAACTGCGATATGCAGTAATGGGTCTGTTGTAATTGATACTTCAATTAAAGGAGCCAATAAGGTTTGGGATTTTTCAACCTTAACTGCAGCAGAGTATGATACAACTTTTTTTCTGGATCCTTCGGATGGCCCCTATAAGGGCGACAGCGCCTTCCCTGCAGCTGTTGTAGCATCTACGGATGATGATACGACATTTAACTATTACCGTAGCGGATCCGCTAAAATAGAGGAATTCGGACATTATCATTCGAATGACACTACCTTCACTGCATGGAATCCGGCAATCATGTACCGGCCTAACGCATTAACTTACGGACAAACAATTTTTGACACAGCTACTTCGGTTACTACAAGCAGCTATAGTGGTTTCCCGCTTCGGGCAACAGTAAACATTACGCAAATTATTCATTGTGATTCATGGGGTGAGCTTACTTTGCCCAATGGCACACAGAATACGCTTCGTTCACAGATATTTGTACAAATTTATAGCACTGTTGAAATAGATACGGGCGCTGGTTGGATGCCTATTATGAATGACTTAGACACCATGGTCAATTACGCCTGGCTAAATGCAGCAGGAGACATCTTGTTGCATGTGACTACCGAAAGCGATACTATTACTGAAGTCTATTATTTTATGGGAAACAGCGCGCATACCTATGAACTGCCTGTCTCCATTGCAAGCAGCAGCAATTCTTCGTCTCTGTGTAATGTATATCCCAATCCTTCATCAGGCATGGTGAATGTCACTGTTACTGATAACGGAAAAATTGAATTGTTCGACTTAACCGGCAAGGTGCTGACAGCAGACAAACTGATGAAAGGAAATAATGTTGTGAATATCGCTAATTTCACTGCAGGCGAGATCATCTATGTTATCACCATTGGCAGCAAAGTCAACAGCGGCCGTTTGATTAAACAATAGGTATTATCTGGAGAAGCATTCTAATCCATGCCATTTTTCTTTGGTGAGAGATGGCATGGTTTTTAACCGGAATTTTGCAGTTCAAAACTGCAAACATACCATACCAAATACCCCATGGCACAATCGTCATAAACCAGCGACAAAAACTCTTGCTACAATCGAGCCATTAACCTTTCCGGCAAAACCCGCATCAGCCAACCAATCAGTATCCACCGGCGGGTGATATAGATAATGGTTTTTCGTTTCTCTATTGCGCAGATAATTTGTTTTGCTGCTTTTTGAGGTGTTGCGACCCAGAAGAGACGATTGCCACCGGCCATAGCAGTATCAACAAATCCTGGACGAATATCGGTTATAGTAATCGGACATTTGTCGTGCCATGCTTTGGCACGCAATGCCGCGAGCAACGCTATCTGGTATGCTTTAGATGAGCTGTACACCGGCGCGTAACGATTAGCACGGATGCCTGCAACAGAAGTGATGGCTGCAATTTGTCCGTGTCCCTGTTTAACGAAGTATTTGTACATGTGCATGATGAGCGCAGTAAATCCATTGATGTTGGTGTCAATGGTCTCTTTCTCGGGCTGCCACCTGAGCGAATGATTGATAAATCCGGTTCCTGAAGAATGAAGGTAAATGTCGCATCCGCCCATGGCTTTGATCAACTCGTTAATACGTTTGATGGCTGTTTGCCGGTTGCAGACATCAATACGACGAACGAACACCCGTGACGAGTCGAGCCGGCGGATCTCCATAAGCGGTCTGACGCGGCGCGCTGCTATGGCAACTATATGTCCCTTCCGGATCAACTGTTCGGCACAGCATTTGCCAATGCCCGATGATGCGCCGATAATAAGAATACGTTTCTGGCCCGTGAGCATCATCCGGTAATGGATTAATTGGTCTTAAACTTATAGGAGATGCTTTTCAGTTCTTCGTTGGCTTTAACAATTTTGACAGACAGGTTTTTCCGGAACAATTGCAGCGAGCGTGCAACATTTTCATCGCTGTGCGAAAGGATTTGTGCGGCCAGCAGGGCGGCATTCACTGCGCCATCAACAGCAACGGTGGCAACAGGTATGCCCGGAGGCATCTGCACAATGGCCAGCAGAGCATCAAGTCCCTGTAGTGAACTGCTCAGCGGTACACCGATAACAGGCAACGGGGTAAGCGATGCAATGACACCCGGCAAATGCGCCGCCATGCCTGCTGCCGCAATAATCACTTTTATTCCGCGCGTTGATGCACCGGAGGCAAATTGCTTAACCTCTTCGGGTGTTCGATGCGCCGAAAGGGCAAGGAGTTCAAACGGTATCTCCATCTGGTCGAGCTGCTCAGCTGCTTTTTTCATCACCGGCAGGTCACTGGTACTACCCATAATTATGCTTACAAGTGGTTTCACGGTTATTACAAAAAAATTTTATGGTGATTAATTCCGAATCTTGTCTGGTATAAAGATACTAAATCTTTTAGTAATTTCGTAGTACTTTAACAGAATGAACATCATCACTCATAACAATAAAAACTACGAGCTGTACATAGACGAGAACCGTATAGCAGAAGCCGTTAAGCATATCGCAAGCCGCATCAATAATGATTTCAAGGGCTGTAATGTGGTTCTGCTGTCAGTGCTCAACGGTTCGTTTATTTTTACCGCTGACCTGATCCGGCAGCTTACCATCCCTGTTTCGGTGGCCTTTGTCCGTGTATCTTCTTACAAAGGACAAGCGCAGTCGCATAATATCACTATTTCCCTCGGTCCGGATGAAGAGATAAGCAATAAAGAGTTGATTATTGTTGAAGATATTATTGACACCGGCAATACATTAAAACACTTGTTGCCCTATCTCCGGAGCTTCAATCCTGCAAACATTTCGGTATGCACCTTGTTTTTTAAGCCGGATGCATGTACAACAGAACTAAAAATTGATTACCTTGGCATTGAAATTGAGAATCATTTTATTATCGGGTACGGGCTGGATGATGATAGATTTGGCCGGCATTTAAAAAGTATTTACAGGTTCAAAAAAGAATAACAACTGACAGATGAAAAACATTGTATTATTTGGCCCTCCGGGCGCTGGCAAAGGCACGCAGGCCGAAAAGATTGTAGCCCAATACCATTTTGT
This sequence comes from uncultured Bacteroidales bacterium, assembly GCA_964601385.1. GTDB lineage: Bacteria > Bacteroidota > Bacteroidia > Bacteroidales > JBBRXJ01 > CAZRNJ01. Next base: position 15,085 of record CAZRNJ010000031.1, read on the forward strand.
TCATTTATCAACCGGCGATATATTGCGCGGTGAAATATCCCAAAAATCAAAACTGGGTATGGAGGCAAAAAGTTTTATGGATAAAGGCGAACTTGTTCCCGATCAGCTTGTGATCAGTATGATTGACGGAGTGATTTTGAGAAATAAGGGGGTAAGCGGATTTATTTTTGATGGTTTTCCGCGCACCACCGCGCAGGCAGCAGCACTCGATCAATTGTTAACCAAAAATAATACAACGATACATGGCATGATTGCTTTGGAAGTCGAGAAACAGGAACTGATTAACAGGTTACTTAAACGTGCGGAAAAATCAGGTCGGGAAGATGATAAAGACCTTTCGATAATCGAAAACCGGATTAAAGTATACAACAACGAGACGGCTCCTGTCATTGATTTTTACAGAAAGCAGTCCAAGTATTATCCGGTAAATGGTATTGGCAGTATTGAAACTATTTACTCGGATATCACAGCCATTATTGATAAACTCTGACCTCCTGTTTTTCAGGCCTGGCTCTTGTGTCGCGTGTTGAACACTGATCATTATGGCTTCTGAAAATTTTGTAGATTATGTAAAAATATTTCTGCACTCGGGTAAAGGGGGTGCGGGTTCGAAGCATTTTTTACGGACTAAGCTTACTGCCCGCGGAGGACCTGATGGCGGCAATGGAGGTCGTGGCGGACACATCATCCTTAAAGGGAATTCGCAACTTTGGACTCTGCTGCATCTTAAATATAAAAAACATATCCTTGCCGGAGACGGAGAAAAAGGTCAGGGACAACTGAGAACCGGAGCAGACGGCAACGATATAATTATTGAAGTACCGTTGGGTACCATCGTTAAAGATGCTGAAACGGGCGCATTTTTATCCGAGATTACCCGCGATGGCG
>CAZRNJ010000032.1:0-1361 GCA_964601385.1 uncultured Bacteroidales bacterium
CTTCACAGCCGTGTAGGTCTGCTAACCGGATACTTAAGCAATGACTGGTGGAAGGCCATGGATGCGTGTGAAAAGGCCTGCCGTGAAGCCGGTATTTATGCATGGTTTTATGACGAAGATAAATGGCCCAGCGGTTTTGCCGGCGGACTGGTACCGCTGAAGAACGACGATTACCATGCCCGCTGCCTGATGCGACTATCAAAGAAGAAAGCACTACCACCAACCGGCACAGTTATCCATGAAGACAGCAATTATTACTACCTCAGCTATAAAATGAAAATGGGGAATGCATGGTTTAACGGCACCTGTTGGGTTGACCTGCTGAATCCTGAAACAGTAAGCTATTTCATTGAAACCAGTTATAAGCCCTATGCTGAGCGATACCGCATAGATTGCGGCAAACATATCCTTGGCATTTTCACCGACGAGCCCCAATTATGGCCAAAAACAGACCACCTAAAATATGACGGCGCATTGCCTTTCAGTCCGGTAATTATACCACTGTTTAAACAACAGCATGGTTATGACCTTCCGTCTGTCATTCCTTCGTTATTCGACACGGTTGGCAACTACCGGAAAATACGGCTTGACTATTACCGCACTATCGGATGGCAGATGGAACACAGCTTTACTAAACAGATAGGAGAATACTGCAGTGCAAATAATATGATGCTCACCGGTCATTTCAACGGAGAAGAAGGGTTAGCCAGTGTTCGCTTCAACACCGGCAATATGATGATTCAATACAGGCACATGCAGCAGCCGGGCATGGACCATTTAGGACTGCATATTGACAATGCCATAAACGTTGCCCGCAGTTTATCCTCCACAGCCAATCAATATGGCATCGCGCGAAGATTATCGGAGGCCTACGGTATCAGCGGCCAAAATATGAGTTTTGAAGACCGGCTATGGATCGCTTCCTGGCATACGCTCATGGGAGTAAACCACCTTTGCCCGCATCTGGCGCTGTACAGCATGAAAGGGATGCGGAAACGCGACTACCCTCCTACACTCAGTCCACAGCAGCCCTACTGGCCCTACAATAAATCACTTGAAGATTATACAGCACGTTTATGCTACCTGAATACAATAGCCCATTATGCGCCGGAGTTTTTAGTTATCCATCCACTGGAAAGCGAATATATTGAAGGAGGTATTTATCCTGAATACTGGACGTACAGGGCATACCGTTTTCAGCATGTACTGGAAACCATCCAGAAGAACCACCGCGATTATGACCTTGGCGATGAGCAAATCCTGTCGGAGATTGGAAAAATCAACGGACAGGTTGTTACGGTTGGCCGGATGAACTACCGGGCAGTGATTCTTCCGCCCATGCTTACCATACGTCCTTCAAC
>CAZRNJ010000032.1:1371-15884 GCA_964601385.1 uncultured Bacteroidales bacterium
CCATAAATCTGATGCTGGATTTTGCAGAACAGGGAGGGAAGATTATTGCCGTTGATTTCCCATCCTTTGCCGATGGAAAAGAAAATTATGAATTACTGAAAAAACTCAAAGCAGTTACTACAATTACAACAACCGAAAAACTCGGCGAAGCTATGTCGGCAGCATTGACGCCGCAGGTTTTCATTACAGGCGACAGCAGTCAGAATGTATGGATACACCGCAGAATGTCCGGCAAATTTCAGGTAATACAATTAACCAATATATCACGTAAATCAGAAGCACGGGTCAATGTTCGACTTGCCAATCCGGGCGGTAACATGTTTATGCTTAATCCTGCTGATGGGAAAAGTTATATTGTGCGCAAACCGGCAAATAACGGAATAGATGTTTTCTTTGCGCCGGCGCAAACATGGTTTCTGGCCGATGAACGGCTATTAAATAATATTGTTCCTGCCGGAGTGTACAGCCCACCGCAAGGTTCTGCTGTTAAAGCAACACTAACAGGAAACTGGCAGGGCAAGCGCCATGATGCCAATGCCCTGACGCTCGATTTTGCTTCATACTCAACCGACAGTGGTAAAACATTCAGCCAGCCAGAACCGGTACTGGGGATATATGAGCGCTTTACCGACAAACCCTATAATGGTTTTTTAATTCTCCGGTTTACGGCAGATATAAGCAATATCCCATCATCATGTTCCCTGGTTATGGAACAACCGCAGATGTATTCAGCCATTATGGTCAATCAGAAAAAAATATCATTTACCAATCCCGGCTTCTATCGTGATAATGAATTTAAATCCACAAATATTACGCCCTACTTGGTAAAAGCCACGAACATTATTGAGCTTCAGCTTACTTTTACAGCCCCGCAACCAACCAGCCGTGATCCTTACACACGATATGGCAGTGAGATTGAAAGCATTTATCTTACCGGCGATTTCGGTGTGCAGCCGACCCTTTCAGATATCCCTTCAGAACCCTCGCAACGAAATTCCCGTGGCTTTTTGCCGGAAAAACCGGTACACTACTTTTCTTCATTCACCATCACCGGCGAGAAGCAAGTATTCACAGGCAATCTGGCTACCGAGGGGTATCCCTTTTATAACGGCAGTTTTACTTTATCGCGCGAGTTTAACTTTAACGGAAAAATCGCTGAAAAAAAATATTTCCTGACCTTCCCATTATCCGAGGCCATTGTTATCACGGTCAAACTCAATGGCAAAGAATTATCTCCAATATTCTGGTCGCCATGGGAAACAGACATAACAGCAGCGCTGAATGAAGGAAAAAATACCATTGAAATAACACTGATCAACTCACTGCGCAATCTTCTTGGCCCCCATCATAATGCCGAAGGCGAACTGATCCATCTCTCTCCCGGTAGTTTTGGAGGAGATAATACATGGACTACTTCGCGAAAAGGAGAAACAGATTGGTACGATGTGCGTATCAATGGCAAAACAAATATCTGGAGGGATGATTATTGTATTATTCCATTTGGGTTGCTCAGCCATCCGTTGATTGTTGAGCGCAATAAATAATTGCTGATGTATGAGAAAACTCTCAATGGATGAACTTAACCGGCTATCGGTTGATGATTACCGCAAAGCAATCAAACTGCCTGTAGTTGTAGTGATGGACAATATCCGCAGCATGAATAATATTGGCTCGGTATTTCGCACTGCCGATGCATTCAGAATAAAAAAAATCTGGCTGTGCGGCATTTCGGCTACACCCCCGCACCGCGAAATACATAAAACAGCACTCGGAGCAACCGAATCGGTTGATTGGGAATACACGGATGAAACACTGACAGCCATTGAATCACTAATAAAAGAGGGCTTTACCATCTTATCCGTTGAACAGACAGAAAACAGCATACCGCTGCAGGAATTCCGTTTTGCAAAGGATAAATGCTATGCCTTCGTTTTCGGCAATGAAGTAAAAGGTGTTGACCAGAAAGTTATTAATGCCTCTCATGGATGCATCGAAATCCCACAGTCGGGAACTAAGCACTCACTCAATGTGGCAGTAAGTGCAGGAATTGTTTTATGGGAATTATATAAGCCAGTAATTACCAATTTAAAAACCTGATCTCCGATAAACCTGATCCCTCTCGCCGTTAAGTCCGCAGTTCAATACATTACGAAAACAGATTAACCCAACTAATTCAAATAGTTTATCCCTTTGAAGTAACTCCGCTTGTATAAATTGAGATTAATCAATAGAATCCGAAAGATAAGTCAAATCATCGGACCGGATTGGCAATAAGAGTTAACCAGATACAATGCAAAAAAAACGGGTGCCAAGAAACACCCGTTTTAAAAAAACAAAAAAAAATCACTTCTTGATCTTAGCCAGACGAGCAGTAACTTTCACGTTCTTCTTAACATAGATCAAAGGAACACCAATTGGACGAACCACTTTGGTTTCGAAAGTCGGATAGAAAACAACATCATAACCCGGATGGTCACTGATAATATTGTAAATAGCAAAATTATTTATCCTGCCCTGAACCATTGATCCAATAATAGGAATACTGAAGCCCAAAACCGGTTCGGTAATCGTACCCATTTTTTTAGTAAATAATCTTGCCCAGTCAATACCAAGGATCAACACCTGTGATGCCTCACCGGATACCTGTTCCGAAAATTCAAAATCACTCTTATCAAACTCCACAATGTTCGAAGGAGTCTTCATTGTAGAAGTCATTGTTGTGCAACTTGATAATACAAGAGCAGCAACTATAAAAAATCCAAAAACTTTTAACATTTTCATACGTTTTAAATTTAAGTGGTTATTAATTATTATTGATTTAACTATTGCAATTATAATAAAAAACCAAACACCATCCTAAAAAAGTAATCAACAATCAAGCATTTGATTTTTAGTTAATTACCTGATCCTCTGATTATAAAAGCAAAAAAACGAACTATCCTTTGGTCGGGGGTAATACCGTTGATCCATTTCATAAGATTTTTATAATTTACCTCATCGGTAAAAGGAATATCTTTTTTTGTATACACAAATACCAGATAATTTTCTTCCCTCTCCTTTTCGGTTTCCATAGTGTACTCGATATTACTGTTCATGGGAAATTTTACGACAACATCTTTTTTAAATAAAAAACTTTTTTCAAAATCGTTCGGATAAATCATTGCGCATTGTTTATTGCCGTCAAAATAAAACAGTCGCAGATATCCGTCTTTAAATGGTGTAAGTGTAAACTGCAGGTTAGTACCTTCTTTGTAAAATTCTTCAACTCCATCCACCTTAATATCAAATTCAGGATCGGCTTTGGTTTCATATTTAATTACTGTGGCATCCACCACCAGTTCAACAATAAAGTTTCCGAACTGATCGGTTCGCTTATTTTCGCTTACGATCTCGTAATCGAGCACTTCACCGGTGAGTTCAATGGTTGAAAAAGAATTGAAGGCCTGCTTCATATCTGTACCATCAGCCGACGAATAAAGCACATCGGCCGACATAACAATCTCTGAAACGCCTGCTCGTCGCAGGGCTTCACGCTTGGCCTCAGCCAAAGCCCGCTCCCTGGCCTGCTCGGGTGTAATATTGGATATGATACACTCGGCCTTAAGCCCCTGAACTTTTACTTTTTCCTGAGCTGCACAATAAACCGAGAATAGCAGCAAAACAAAAACCGCCGGCATTTTTTTACCATACCGGCGGCTTCTCAAGACAAACATAACTAAAATGAAGATATATTCAGTTAGACAAAAAAGCGTTATTGTTGTCCCTGCTGAAACTTGTCCATCTCTTTATTAAAAATCTCTTCGTATTTGTATTTATCAAAATCGAGTTGCAGTTTCTGATCTTTGCCGATCTGGTTGTTCATGCCTTCGATCAAGCTCTGCTTATTAATCTCAATGGCTACCCAATAGGTATAACTGTTATCTTGTTCCTGAAATGTCTTCTCGCCAATAATACGGATATCACTAAGCTTCTGATTGACCACGCTGCGGCTTAACTCCTCAAATTTACCTTCAAACTCAGTAGCATTGCCTACCTGGCGCTGATTGGTATACTGGTCGGTCACATTTTTGATCGTCGTCTGAATACTGCTTGCAATTTCTGATTTGGCATTCTGAAGGGCAATCTTCTTGGCCGTTGCCAGATCAGGACTCTTACCGTAGTTACGTGCCCTAAAATTATCCTTATCGGTTTGAAACTCTTTTGACGAGAAAGGTAATTCAACCTCCCGCGCACCTTTAGTCACAGATTTTTTACTTGAACAACCGGCAAAAACCACCAACACCATGGCAATTATTGCCAATGCAATCCCTTTGTTTTTCATGTCTGACATTGATTTTAGGTTATTAAATTTATATAACAAATATAGTATTTCCTACATAATGTTTTACTTTTGTTATATTATTATTATGCAAAATAATTATTCGATTAAGAATGAGACAATTAACCCGGCTTATCCTGCTGTATTCGGTTTTATCTCTTTCGGTTTATGCTCTTCCGCATCAGCAACAGCTTGTCTTTGATAAAATAACAGATAAGAACGGCCGTTCGCTGGGATTTATTACTGGCATCGTGCAGGACAGGTATGGATTTATCTGGTTCTCTACCCGCAACGGACTGTATTCGTACGATGGCTACAATTACCGCCATTTTCATAATAACCCGAAAGACAGCACATCCCTGCCATTCGATGATATCACCTTCATGTTTCTCGACCGTGACGGAGTGTTCTGGTTAAGGCATTACGACCGTATCGTGGCATTTGAAAACGAAAAAGTCAGTTATCGCTATTCGGCACTTACCGGTATCCGGTTTAACCTTGATGCATGCATAACTCAGGATGGTGCGGGAAACATCTGGGCGGGTCCGTCAAAAGAGGGACTAATCCGCTACAACAAATTAACGAATACAATCACCACTTTCCGTTTCACCGAGATTAGTTATTCATCTGAAGTTTTCAGTTGGCTTGATAAACGGCTAGATGGCGCAACGGCCTCGATTCGCAATATTGGCAATAATATTGATACCAGTTATCAGTTTCATCTGAACAAAAAAACAACACTGCTGGTTGTATCTACAGCAGAAGCTGACAGGCAGGATATTTTTGATCATGGCTCACTGCTTAAAAACGGCAAACAGATCTGGTCGGTTGATCCATCGAAAGCGCTTCATGCCGGAGGCGAAATAAAAAACAGAATACAATTTGCTATTATAACGGTGGATGCGGGCTTATACACACTGCGTTATCAATCGGATGCATCGAACGGATATGGATCATGGGATGGTGAAAAACCCGATAAATCAACTCTGCATGGAATAGCCGTTTTTTCATTGTCTGAAAATGAAATTAAAAAAACCGAATCATTGATTAACCGGAGAGAAATACCGAAAAACCTGATCTCAACCAATGAATTTCAATCCCTGCTCAGCGATAAACAAGCCGGCATTATTGTTTTACATCAATATGGATATGATTGGTTCGATGTGAGAAAACAGCAATTCATTCCTATCAGATTAAATTATAACCAGTTGCTTGAACATCCGGCCGTCAACAATAATATCACCGGATATGTTGATCAACAGAATCATCTGTGGGTGGGCACACCGGAAGGACTGATCAGTCATGCATTAAAAACAAAAACCAACAGGGTTTACCGTAACAGAAGTAAAAATGACAGCATACTGACATCAAACAGTATTTTATCAATCACAGCAGACCGGGAGAATAATCTCTGGATCGGGACAGAGGGAGGGATCTCGATACTGCATCAGGCCACCGGAAATATCAGCAGATACAAAGCCGACAATCAAAATCAGCTATACGATAACCGTGCAATGGTAATCTACGAGGACCGGAATCAGAATATCTGGATCGGGACATTTGACGGGCTCAACCGGCTGAAAAAACAACTATTCAGCTACTGGCCGCTGGGTGTTGAACGGTATGATATTTTTCCCGCAGTGACGATAGCCAATCATGAACTCTGGTATCAGGGAAACAACAACGCCATTTATTGCATGAACACTGTGAATGGCGCAATAAAAAAATATCCTTTAGACCCTCTGATTTTCCCCTGGAACCAGTATTTACAGAGTCGTGATTTTATTTTACAGGATATCTGTCCCGACGGGCTCTTTCTTTGGCTCGCCGCGGGAAACGGAGTATATGGCTTTAACCGCGACAACGGAATGATTGAAAAGAAAGTGTTGCTTCCGGCTGTCCGACTAAAATCGGCAACAGCCGAAAACAAGGTACTGCGCATCATCCATGTCACCCCTGAAGGGCTGTGGATTGCAGGGGTTGACGCGATATACCATTACGACAAACAACACCGGATTTTCAACGAGCGCCTGGCCTTCCCTAATCCGCCAACTCAGGTAGCCGATATAGATGACGACCTGATAAAATTCGTATTCCGTGATGCAGAGGGTAACTACTGGCTGCGAACCTCCCGTGGAATATGTGTCTTTAATGCAACGCTGGGCCTGCTGCAGGAGATGTATGTCTTCAGCAAAGAGATACAGGGAACTTCATTAGCCGATGGTAATATTACTGCCGACCTGAAGAATAATGTGTGGGCAGTATCACTGCCAAACCTCATCTGCTTTCCGGCAAATAAAATCACTCCAAAAAACATTAAACTGAACATAAACGGTGATTTTGGCTCGTGCTATATTGTTGCCGATAGTATATTATTATGGATTTACAGTAACGAAGGCCTGTTGCGCTATCATATCCAAACCGGCGAACTAACTTCATACACTTATAAAGACGGGTTGACAGATAATAATATTACAGGTGTTTTTCCGGCACAGCATGATGTGTGGATCACTACAATGAAAGGCCTCACACGTTACAACAGGCAAAAAGATGCATTTACCGGCTATTTTACCAGTTACGACATCATCACACATGCCTTCAGGCAAAAACCCGAACGTCTGTCATTCACAGGCACTGAGCTGATGTTGTTCACTGCAAACGGGTTTCTGCGCTTCAATCCCGACAGCATAAACAAAACACCACCGCCGGTTGTCCTCACGGGCATTCAATTATTTGGTAAGGAATTTATCCCTGACAGTTTGGTGTATCTCAAAAAACTGTTTCAATTCCGCTACAATCAAAATTTTATCACGTTCGAATTTTCAGCGCTCGACTTTACAGAACCGGACATGAACACGTATGGCTATAAACTTGATGGACTCGATAATGAATGGAAATACACCGATGCACGCAACCGGAAGGCAACCTATACCAGCTTGCCGCCGGGAAAATACATCTTTAAGGTTATTGGCTCCAATAATGATAATGTATGGAATCAACAGGGATTGTCTATTCATCTGATTATCACACCGCCTTGGTATAAAACGCTTTTTGCCTACATCATGTATGTTGTACTGATCTTACTATCATTTTATCTGTTTATCAAAATCCGTGAACGACGGCTGATCATGGAAAAACGAATCCTCGAACAAAAAGTAATAGAACGCACAGCTACGATTGCATTACAGAATCAAGAAATACAAGCCCAGCACGATAAGATATCCGAACAAAATAAAAATATTACCGACAGCATTCATTACGCACGACGGATACAACATGCCTTACTGCCTCCGGAAAAAATGTTTGAAACATCTTTTAATGATTATTTTATTTTATATCGGCCACGCGACATTGTAAGCGGTGATTTTTACTGGATAACAAAAAAACAGGATAAAATTATTTTTGCTGCTGCCGACTGTACAGGACATGGCGTTCCGGGCGCCATGATGAGCATGCTTGGTATATCGTTCCTTACTGAAATAGTTAATCAGATCGAACAGCCCACAGCCGGAGTGATCCTCGATCAGCTACGCGCGCAGATCATCCGCATGCTCAGGCAAAGCAAAAAAGAAGGTGAATCAAAAGACGGAATGGATATCTCATTATGCATCATTGATCCAACCTTAAAAATTATTCACTTCGCCGGCGCTTATAATCCGTTAATCCGCATCCACAACGGACAATTGTTACAGGTTGATGCAGACCGTATGCCCATTGGTATTTACGAAAAGGATCACCCGTTCAGAAATCAGATAATTGACCTGATACCGGGGGATATGTATTATGCATTTTCTGATGGTTATGCCGACCAGTTCAATGGTGTTACCGGAGAAAAATTTAAATATAAACGATTAAAAAATCTCCTGCTCGAAATACATAACCAACCATTAGCCAAACAAAAGATTATCCTTGAAGATACGCTCAACCAATGGAAGGGCGACAAACATGAACAGATTGATGATGTGCTGATTGTAGGAATAAAAATCTAATCGTTAAAAAATTATCCTTTACATAGACTTTTAAATAAATAAAAAAGCATGAAATATTCTAAAGGAATGAATACTTTTATAAAAAATAATCTATGGTAAAAAAGCTACTCGTGCTAATCTGTCTGTTCGGGGTATTGGCAAAAAATTTTGCAGCAGACAGCATACTGATTGAAGATCATTATGCAGACCTCACAAAAATATTCGATAACAGCAAACTCGTTTACTGGGGTGATTCGGGGCTTGCGCTAAAAAAAGTATCCTGTTTTGAAAAAGTAAACAAGACCGACGGGAACGGGATCAGTTATGATGCCATTGCATTAAAACTCGCTGCCAGTCCGTACTCAACCTATAACAATACCGTAAGCGGAAAGCCCAGCTTACGCACGCATAGCTGCTTTGATTATCCGTTAAACAGAACTATTCAACGAAATAACTGTTCTATTAAAATTGAATTTGATGTTCTATGGAGCAAATTAGACAATACTTTGTATGGTGAATACGGCAGGGTTGTAGTATTTCTTATAAATGAATATCCGGCAGGAGGAGCGCAATTTGGAGACGCCGACAGTATGGCAAAGCCGGCACCGTTCGGACGCCCGATGTACAATATGCGCATCCGTAACCCACAGATACCCGGCAACCAGAGCGACCCTAACTACTCCCCTACATTCCTCCTGTATGGCGGCGGTCATGATATTGAAGGGGAATTTGAAGATGCCGGCTCACCGGTATACCACACCGCCGGTTTCAGCAGTGAAGCAGGTGGCGGATCGCCCGGACAACCATCCAACTATGATTATCCTGATAGTGTTGCTACAAAAAAATCACTGGTAAAGCCATGGCAATGGGTAGCTACAACAAATACCTGGAAGCATATCACCTGGGTTATCGAACCGGAAATCATGAAGCTTTACCAGCGGTCATCAAACCAGCCAGAGATCAACGATGTGCTGATAAACAAAATGGCCATACCTAAAGACAGTTTTGGCACTTCATACATTCTCAACAAACTAAACAATGAGCATGGTACGACCGAAACAGTGCTGCCTCTGTACTATAAATGGTTTCCGGAGTTCAATGGATTCAGAGTATATTTCAGAGCATGGCAGGATAATATCTGCTATTTTGCGAATTTCAAAGCAACAAAAATAACTCCTGAGGCCACAGGGATCAAAGAGCTACCGGTTATCCGCCATTTTGCAATTTATCCCAATCCGTCAGGGGATGCAGGTGTTACCATCGAAATTAACAATCCACCTTATGGTTTAACAAAATGTATTATACACTCCGTAACCGGACAGACAATAACCTCTATCACCTTTGAGGGAAGCAGCATATATTTACCAACACATAATATAAGTCCGGGGGTTTATTTTATCACAGTTTCATCCGGTGGGTGGTATGAATCACAAAAATTGATTATCCGGTAAACCAGAACAAATCTAATTCTTAAGTAACCATAATGGTTGGGTGTTAAACCATAACGCCGGTTTTACAAATGGAATAATACCGATTATACGGATGGCATCAGGACTATATTAATATTCCAAATAGAATAACAGAATCTCATCATGTTACATGTTTTCTGTATGTTTCTATTCTTTTATCAGCTTCAGATTATGAATTGATGCGCCTGATTGCAATGTCAAAAAATACATGCCCGGTTTCAGATAGCTGATATCAATCTGTTGGTCAGAAAAATTATTACGGTAAAACACAGTATTCCCTAAAATATTGAAAAGGTAAATATCACATCCATCGCTGCAACCATTGATGCTAAGAATACCTGAAGATGGATTAGGATAGATAACGGGCTTTTGAGCCGCTGTAATGGCTTGCTGCCCTGTAGCCAGTTGAATTGTGAATACCAGCAGATAATCCGTAGCAGGCAACCAGTTGCTGTCACCCGCCTGTTTAACTATAATACGCGCTGTTCCGGTAACCCCCAGCGGAGTAAATACACCATTAACCAGTGTAAAAGGCCCCGATTGTTTTGTATACGTAACCGGTAGTCCTGACGAAGCAGTACAACCCAACATAAAAGGAGGACTATTTGTAAATACCGAATCGGTATAATCGGGACAGGTAATGGTTTGGCTTGCCGTAACCGTTACCACAGCTTTCGCAGATAATGTTTTACCGTCGGCAGTAGCTGAAACAACCACTGTGTCAATACCGGCAGTATTAGCGGTGTAAAGACCCGACGGAGTAATGCTTCCGCCACCGGATACACTCCAGACAGGTGTTGGCTGAACTTCTAACGGAACATTGTATTCATCATATGCCAAATATAAAAATTGTTTATTTGTTCCCGGAGCAAGAGTTACCGATGCAGGTGTAATCGTTATTTTATCAAATATCTTGGGCTTTATACTCCAGTCATAACAGTAAATTCTGTCGTATCCGCGGATATACATTTTCCCGTTTACAATAGGAAAAGCCATGCTTCATTCGTATCCGTTCGTTTCTAAAAAAGGCCAGTCCCATCCGGTGAGTTTGACAACATAATTTGAATCTGCCTTATAAACGGTATAATTATTTGATGTTGAATGCTCAGCATCTGTTTCAGTAATAATCTTGCCATCAACATAGTAAAAATAGTGACCTTCCGTTCCTGTGCCTGTAGACGACATCACCATACCTGTCTCAACATCAAAGCAATAAAGCTTCTGTACAGATTCAATTATTTTATATACCCTGTTGTTTACAATTACTCCCGGGCATGAATTATTCGGTGTTGTTTCGGGATGTGTCCACAAATGTGTTGCACCTGAAGCATTAATACGATAAACGCCTATTTTCTGTTGAGAATGCGTCTGATGTTCGCCTTCCACATAACACATCATATACTCGCCATTCACTATTACATCTGAACGGTTACCACCCAGTCCGGACAAGCTCCACACCGTAGCACCCGTATGCGGGTTCAGACACCATAAATCGCCATCAATATTGGCTGTGATGATATAGGTTGTACCCCCGTATTTCCACACAACCGGCATAGACTGGCCTCCCATGGCATTTCCTTTAGTCCATAGCTGATTTCCGTTACCGGCATCATAAGCATACAATGTATTGCCCTCTGTTCCGAACAGCACTACACTATCGGCAAATACTACACCCGAGCCAATAATGGCCTGTGACATAAACTGATTCGATACAATAGAATTGGCCAAAGCAGTGACCATTGACGACCATCCGGCTGTCTGCCAATTGATTGCTCCTGTATTGGCATTGAGTGAAAATATTTTACCTATGGAAGTATAGCCATAAATTTTCCCGTTTGCTTCACAGATTGTATTATTGGCTTCGCGGTTTTTCGAATGATCCCATCGGTACAAACCGTCAATTGTCGTCCTCCACAGTTTAGCTCCAGTATTTGCATCAAGGCAGAGAACCACATCCTTACCCTGAATATACCACAGGTCGGTGCGACTCATCACAGTGGCTGAATCGCATGAATCAACAGTAATCAAATCATTCACAATGCTATGATCGTAATTTGGACCAACCGGTTCCCAAAAACTGATATAAACCTTACCATCATACACAATAGGGCTTGCGCTGCCGCCACCGGGGGTTTTAGTTAGATTGGTGCAGCCATAACGTTTCGCCTGCGACGGGCCGGGGCCTAGCCGTTCGGTGCTTTCCCATACCTTGGTAATATAAGCAGCATTATCGGTAATGCCTGTCTCTGCCGGATCGGCTACATAATTATGTGTTGGCCCGGCAAAGGACGGCCATGACTGTCCATAAATACAGTTTTGAATAGCAATCACAACAGCGAATAATTGTATGCTTCTTTTCATAAATCCTATTGATTTTTAAACAAATTTAAAATATAATAAAGCAAGATTACAGATACTTCTCTTGACAAACATAGGACAAAACAGAAAACTTTTCTTTTAGAATGATAATCTCATTTGTGCATGAGCCAATTCTCTATTTCTGAATTAACCTGTAGACGGAGATGCCGATTAAACCCTGATTTCAATACATTTATTGAAATCAGATTAAACTAAATCTATAAAATAGTTTACCATTTCTAATGGTATCTATTGAATAAGTTGGGTTAAACAATCCCGGATGGATTGAACGTTTGTAGAATTGAAATACATGAGAGAAAGTGCGACTCCGGACGGAGTCGAATATTCTTTGTCTCTGTTTTTCTTACAGAGATATGGCATCTACATCGTCATCCGGTGTATCACCGGATTCAGTGGATGTAATTTGTTAATCACAAAATTTTTATGTAATATTGCATTTCATATGCAAATTTACATAAAATGATAAGCCGAATTTTAGAACCATTCCTTGTAAAAGCTGCGAAAAAAATGCCTGTAGTAATTATTACTGGGCCCAGGCAATCTGGAAAAACAACCTTAGCCAAAGCGGCATTTCCAAATTATCAGTATGTTAATCTTGAAAACTTACAAACCAGAGAGTATGCCCATACAGATCCACAAGGATTTATAGAACAATATGCCGGAGGTGTCATCATCGATGAAATTCAATACACCCCTGATCTTCTTTCATATATTCAAGTTAAAATAGATGTTCAGAAAAAAAATGGTCAATTTATACTTACCGGATCACAAAACTTTTTACTTCTTGAGAGAATCAGCCAATCATTATCCGGAAGAGCAACATTATATACCTTATTACCTTTTTCGAATCAAGAGTTAATGGGCACATCCTTTGAACCAAAAACATCAGATTCGTACATTTATAAAGGTTTCTATCCAAGAATATATAAAGAACAATTAAATCCGACAAAATGGTATCAGGATTATGTTACAACCTATATTGAAAGAGATGTAAGGCAATTGCGGAATATCGGCGACTTAAAAACATTTCAAATCTTTTTAAGACTGTGCGCCGGCAGAGTTGGACAATTATTAAATTATAATGAACTCGCCACACAATTGGGGTTATCAGTTAATACAATAAAACAATGGATATCAGTACTTGAAGCATCATACATTATTTATATTCTGGAACCATATTTCAAAAATTTCAACAAAAGACTAATTAAATCACCTAAACTATATTTTTACGATACAGGGCTAGCCAGCTTTCTGTTAAACCTTCACAGTAAGAATGACTTGTTTTTTCATTTTGCAAAAGGTGCTTTATTTGAAAACCTAATTATTTCTGAAACAATCAAGCATTTCTATAATAAAGGTATAAATAAAAATGTTTATTTCTGGAGAGAAAGTAATGGCATTGAAATAGATTTACTCTTTGAACAAGGTAATTCAATATTTGCAATTGAAATTAAATCAGGAAAAACATTTAAAACTGAACAGCTTCAAAATCTGAACAGCTTCAAAAAAACCTGTAACACACTACCGGTAAAGCTATTTCTTGTTTTTGATGGCGACCAGGAACAACAAAGGTCTGAAACAACTGTATTGAATTGGAAATCATTACCAGAAAGAATATAAAATCGCGATTTAAAAAAAAAGGGTGCCTCTATTTGAGACACCCTCTTCAATCACTAAGTGTAGTATTATTGAACAATAAACTTATCAATTACACCCGAACCGCCGCTCGATAAAACCTTAACCAGATAGGTGCCTTTTTTAAGCGCACCGGCCGGCAAGGTAACTGAAGGCGCATATGAACCATGTGCAAGGTTTAACACTACCCTGCCATTCATATCCATAATATCAACACTGGCTGTCTGGCCTTCGGGTAAATTGTAACTTATAATTGCGCTGCCGGTTACCGGATTGGGAACCACTTTTACAAGTAAATTACGTACTGGGGAGGTGGCAATCTGCGCTTTGCTTATAATCTTAACTCCTGTAGCGCCGGCAGCATCATTATCGCAGTCGATTGTAACAACACGATATTCAAACACCTCTCCAGGATTTGCTTTAAAATCAACCCACATAGCCGGATTCATCTCATCAATGGTAATGCTTGTTGGCCAGCACTGCGTCACTGGGGCAGGGCCATAATTAACCGTAGTTGAAATTGTCCCCAGATCTGCAGTCGTTGTAGTTTGCTGACGAGGCCTATAAGCAATCACTGTCCACGGATCACCCGAAGCATAAGGCCGTTTCTCGATACGGTAAGCAATCTCATCGCTTGAATTATCAGTATAAGTAATAACTGTTTTATAATTAATTACATCCAAAATCACACTCAAATTCAATACAGTGTCAACTGCAGTAACAACGGATCCGCAGTTAGCCATA
>CAZRNJ010000033.1:0-15864 GCA_964601385.1 uncultured Bacteroidales bacterium
TAGTAAGACCGATGATTACGGCCTGCATAAAAGAAGCATCGCGTCCGACGCCGGTTTGACTAAAAATCATATTGGCATAATACAGAGCGGCATTAATACCTGTTGCCTGCTGAAAAAATGCGATCACAACTGCCACAGTGAGCACCAGTCGCAGCCCGGGACTGAAGAGCTCTTTAAGCTGACTGCTGATGGATGTTGATTTTCTGTTTTTATCCTGTTCGATATTTGCCATCACCAGATCAATTTCCTGACGGGCTGCCGTGTCACCTACAGCTCTTCGCATCACCTCGAATGCTTTATCTTTGTATCCTTTCATCGCGAGCCACCGTGGACTTTCAGGCACAAAAAGCAAAAGGACAAAATAGAGTACTGCGGGGATTGATTCAACACCAAGCATCCATCGCCAGTCCCCTTCACCAATATTGCGCAGAAAATAATTTGAAAAATAGGCCAGAGAAATACCCAGAACAATATTCAATTGGTTAAGCGAAACCATTGATCCACGCATACGGGCGGGTGATATTTCGGCAATATACATCGGCGCGATAATCAGAGAGGCGCCAACACCAAAACCACCAATCATACGGCCAATAATAAAAACCGTAATATTAGGAGCAATGGCTGTAAGCACGCCGGTGACCATAAACAAAAGTGCTGTAATCATCAAAACATTTTTTCGTCCAAAGCGGTCACTTACCGGGCCTGCCACCATCATTGCCAGGGTTGAAGTGAGCGTTAAACAGGATACAGAAAAGCCAATCCAGAATTCATCAAGATTAAACAGCTTCACATACGAGTGATCCGAATCAATAGCTCCGGATATTACGGATGCATCAAAGCCCAGAAGAAAACCGCCCATGGCTACCACAAGCGAAACAAAAAGTATAAACGATTTATTCATTGGTTTAAAAAATTATTTGTTTATTTCCTGAAAGAGATAAGACACGATCGTTCCACCTTAACTGCACAATAAGAACTTTTAATCCATGAAGAAGCATCAGCATTTGCCCTTTCACTATAGACAATTAATAACCGTCAAAATAATTAATCTTTCCACACACATACATCGCCGGGCTGCACCAGCGGATTACCCAATATCACTTTCGAAACCGGGGACAGAGGTGCTTGAACAGGATCAGAAGAATAATTCACAGTAATCCATAATCCATCACGCCAATCAGTAAAAACATAATCGGGTAATTCGAGGATCTGAGCGCCTGCGCGGATAAATACTTTTCGCAAAATCTGTTCTTCCAGATCATGTGTAACACTCCACACGCCGGCATAGGTTACCGATCCTTTTCCCATCCTGCGATGCACTACTGCAGGTGCGCCGGAATAGAACTGATCGTTATATGATGCCCAAACTTCGGCGCCCGATAAGGGTTCAAGAATCTCACTCCACACCGACCAGGTATATTGCTCATTATCCATACTTACCTTGCCGTTAAGTGAGGATGGCAACTGATCGTTATATAAAATCTTTGCTCCGATTAGTTCCCATACCGGATACTGCAGCGGCGCCTCCCAAAGGTGTCCGTTAATATCTTTCTGTCCCGAGCGGCAGGATAAAATAAGATGTCCGCCATTTTCAACATATTTTTTCCATTTGCCAATAACACGTTCATTCACCAGTGAATATGAAGGCGCCACCATTACCGGATATCGGTTAACATCAAATGAATCCTGTTCGGTAATAAAATCAACTTTACAACCCATTGTTTTCAGTTTCTGATAATAGGTATAATAATGTTGCCAAGGATCAAACCGGTTGGAGTGGGGCTGAATGGTAATATCCCAAAGATTATCCTGATTCCAGAGAAATGCTGTAGTTCGGGATTTATAACTACCAGGAACTGATGCCGATGGGTCACAAAATGCGCTGATGGTTTTAAGTTCAGCAATAGCTTTTACATATTCCTTACCGCCGCGGCTAACAGTAATACCGTCTGTTTCCATGATACCATTATGAAACTGTTCTCCTCCATAGAGTGGCTGGCGGTAACGGTATGTACAAACAAACTTGTCGCCCAAACCCCATGTATGCCATATCCACATGCGAACAGCACCGGGCAAAGGTTGTGCATTATAAGCGCCCCAGTTAATCTGACCCGGCTGAAGTTCCATAATACCTGTTACGCCGCATACCGAACGCGCCATATCGGTACTGAAAGCCAGCTCCATGCCACTGCCTAGGCGACAGGCAAGATCTCCGTCAGGATAATTCAAAAAGGTATTGGTAAGATACATGGTATGCGAAGCAAAATCAAGATCCGGCCGATTAAGAAAAAGGTTCACAGTTGGAAGAAACTTATAATAAGCATAATTGGTAGTAATAAACTGATTGGGCGAAATAAACTGTTTAAGGATATTTGATTGATACCGGATAAACGAAGCGATTTCATCGGCGGTGAAGCGATTAAAGTCAAGCAAGGCGTGGGGGTTTCCGCCGCCTTCTTCGGCATTGGGAATACGTATCTCGCTGAAACAGGAATAAGTCATGCTCCAGAAAGCAGCGCCCCAACACTTATTCAGCGAATCAATGGTTCCGTATTTCTTTGTGAGCCACTGACGAAATCGTTTCTGCGAAGTTTCAGAGTAATCATACAGCGTAGACAGGTGCGGCTCATTATCAATCTGCCATCCCCACACAACAGGATTCTGTCCATAACGGGCAGCCATTTTAGTTACCACATGAGTCACCATCTCACGGTAAGTTTTATTCATACCGTTAGCATGAAGCCGGGTACCGTGCCGTTGGACAATACCCTTGGCATTGGTGATAAGCACCTCGGGATATTTAGTAGTCAGCCAGGCAGGGGGACAGGGCGACGGGGTACACATCACCACTTTAAGCCCATATTTACCGGCAAGAGCAACAGCGGTATCGAGCCATCCAAATTCGTAGCGGCCTTCTTCCGGTTCAATACGCGCCCATGCAAACTCGGCAAAATGAGTGAAGGTAAAGCCAAGGGATGCCATTCGCTGCAAGTCACGTTCCCACTGGCTGACCTGCCAATGCTCGGGGTAATAATATGCACCGACAGGCATACCAGCAATATTTGAAAAATAATTTTTTACACTGCGGTCTACGGGCTGATCGCTCAACAAAGCCGGACCATCACAAGGCGGGCGGCAGCTAACAACAGCGAGCATACAGCTAATAATTAAAGTAATATTTTTTCTCATGATTTTAAAATTAATCCCGGGTTAATTGATCTTTGTTAGCTGAGCACTGACCATCCAAAGGATACTTGCCACCTGCGGATCTTTAGCTTGCGCATTCATGGTTGCTGGTTTTTTCTTCTCAAAATATCTACCGGAGAGATGTTCGATTCCCGGTTCTGATGCAAGATAAACCGAAGTTTCGGCGCCTTTTTCAGGACTGATCAGGAGAGGTGCGAGCAGGGATGCGACAAATTTCCATCCGGCCGGAATTGTATTAAAAAAATTTGTTCGAACAGCGCCCGGGTGTAATGAATATGCAGTGACGCCATCCTGTTTCAGCCGTTTATTCAGTTCAATGGTAAATAATACATTGGCCAGTTTGGCCTGAGCATAAGCAGCAGCCGAACTATACCTGCGTTTTTCAAACATCAGATCGTCAAATACCATTTTGCCGAAGAGATGCGCCTTTGAAGAAACATTAATTATCCTTGAGGGAGCGGCCTTTTTTAATGCACCGCTGAGAAAGTGTGTCAGAAGAAAATGACCCAGATGATTGACGGCAAATGTCCATTCGTAACAATCTTCGGAAAGATATTTCTCATCGAACATGCCGCCGGCATTATTGATCAGTACATCAAGTTTAGTGTATTTCTTTAAAAATACTTCGGCAAAACGCCGTACAGAATTTAGAGATGACAAATCACACAACATCAGATCAACGGTATTGTTACCGGTTGCTGCAATAACAGAAGCGCGAGCCTGCTCCCCCTTTTGCTTATCTCTGCAAACCATTACAACCGAAGCGCCTTTTACAGCCATTGAAAGGGTTGTGGTATACCCGATCCCTGAATTAGCGCCTGTAATTAAAACTAATTTATCTTTCACTGAACCATTTTTTTGTAAATCTATAAATTTCCCCGTATTAATAAAAAGAATTTCTATTTTTGATTATTCAATCAACGATGCGGTTTAAAACACTACTTTTCGTATTATCTGCTGGAATATCAGCAATTTCGGCACAGAACATTTCTGATTCGCTTCAATCGCTGCAACAGATTTATATGACCGATTACACCTACAAACTACAGGTGATCAGTTATTTGAACAGCAGCATTTCCGTATATCTTAAGAAGCATCATCTCGATAAACAACAAGCCGAAACACTATTGCAACAAGTCAACAGGGAGCAGAAACGTATTCAGCCCGATCCGATACCTGTTGGATTTATCAGCGAATACCGGGTTGTTTTCAGAGAACTGAAAGGTGTTGATCCTTTTTATTTCGACCGCACCAACAATACCATTGACCAGCTTGGGTACACCGATACCATCACCGGTATACGGATGTGGAAAGAGGTTGAAAATGCCCGCGACATGGTTATGATGGAGATGCAGGAAGTGATGAAACGGCTTGAATTTATACAGCGGCTGAACAGCGAACGGCGGCTGAAGAAAAGATTTATACGGTATTGCAAAAATAAACCAGAACCACTGATTATCCTGATCAGGTCTTTTCAGGAATAAATTAAAAAAATTACTTAAGTTTTGAAGATGCTGCCCTGTCCAGATACCATTCCAACACACCGCTGGTGGGTTGAATATGTGTTGCAGGAAGTGTAATGTCTTTTTCTTTAATTACCTTTTCAACAGCTAGCGCTTTATCGGCGCCGGTAACAAGGAAAGCAACATACTCGGCATTATTGATTAATTTACCGGTGAAGGTCAGACGTCTCTGGCGTGTCTGCGGATGAACACCGATAGAACAAAACCGGTTGGTTGTAAGCAATTCCATCTGATCGGCAAAAATTGAGCCCGTATGCCCATCAGTACCCATACCCAGGAAAATGATATCAAACCGCGGATAACCATCCTGCTGAGGTACCAGTGCAGCGATCTCCTTAGAATACCTGATCAGTTCTTCGGATGGATTCGCTTCACCCTTAATACGATGAATATTGCCAACCGGAATATCAACATGCATTAACAAATAGTAATCAGCCCAATGATAATTGCTTTCCGGATTTGCCGGTGGAACAAAGCGCTCATCAACCCAATAGAAATGAATTATTTCCCATGGGATCGAATGCTGGTATTCATCACGGAGCAATGAAAAGAGCTGATTGGGAGTAGCGCCTCCTGACAGAGCAACATGTATCCTGCCTTTAACCGACTTATGAACCAGTTCACTGAATTTAAGCGCCATTTTGGCAACTGTAAGTTCTGCCGTATCAAAAATTTTCACTTCCATCCGAATTGCCCCACAATAACCATGTTCAAAGGTAAAAAAAGAATTGAAAGAACAAAAAAAATTACTTATCTCTGATCATTTACTGACAAATGGCCTATGGCTGGTTTGTCGGCATAGATAATCTGCTATCTTTGCAGTCAATAAAATCATAGTATGCAACAAACAGTTGATGACTTTTTCAGAAAATATAATCTGGATGAGTTTTACGAGAAACAAAAAAGCCAGACATCCCATCCTGTAATACCGTTTCGCAGGGAAAGGCATAAACACTTATCGTATGGAATTATGCCCGGGTTCCGGCGATACGATTTATTTTATGAACGGTACAATAGCGCGGTACAAATTATCCAGGAAAGCGGGATACTCAGAGATGGAATCCGGATACTTGATATCGGTAGCGGCGAGGCCTTCTTCAAATTCTTTTTCGACGGGATGACCGATACAAAAATTGAATGGAACGGGCTCGAAGTATGGAAAGAACGCGCTATGTTCTGCCGGCATGTGGGCTATACCATGCATGATATCAATCTGGATGAACAAACACTGCCCTTTCCTGATCATTCGTTTGACATTGTACTGGCATCGCATGTCATTGAACATCTGAAAGCGCCAGCTGATGTTGTTCGCGACATGGCCCGTGTGGTTAAGCCCGGAGGACTGTTGCTGATTGCTACGCCCACCAAGCCACCACTGATCGCCCCCATTGTAAAATGGGTACGCGACCTGCAGCACAAGGACACCGGTGAAACACAACAGGCATTCAGCAGTTGTTCACTTCGGCGATTTGTACTGAAGTCGCTGGGATGGAAGAAAAAAGACATTATAGACATGCGTGGCTTCCGTATCATTTCATCCCGTAAAAAACTGCCGCTCGAAAACTGGAAATGGTTTTATAACTTGTCTGTATTGATGGGCCGCTATCTTATGTTGCTGGTTCCGGAAGTAAATATCATCCTAAAAAAACCATGACGCGGCATGTATTTTTTGTCTGAATATAAACGAGGCATCTTCAACCGTTACCGCAAAGGCATGCCGGTAACCGAAATGTTCACCAAAGATGTAACATATCTGACAAACTGGTTAAGAAATCTGATCATCAACCGGTTCAGAAATAAAACCATATTCATCCATCCACACTATCCGAGCCACGGTTCAACCATCTATAAAGTCGCACGGATGTTGCATTTCAACCTCACCAATAAGAAGCCGGTAAAATACAGTGCTGCCATCTGCTGGGAATATGCTACTGTCCGCAATGAGTATGCGCTAATTGAATCGCTTGCCGGTACGATCCCACGGGTTAACCTGCACAGCCGGAACATCAGTAAGGAATATGTTGATCAGATGTTCCTGGCGGTCTTCGGACACAGCACTATTATCAATCCGTTAACTTACCAGGGCAAAGGGGTAATAAAAAGCAACACTAATGCTCTGCATGACGGGACAATTGTTGATTTTCCTATCACCGAAAAAAAAACCGGCTTCATATATCAGAAACTGCTGAACAACCGTCACGATGAACATACGGTTGCTGATATCCGGGTTCCCATAGTAAAAAAAATGTTGCCATTGGTCTACATCAAATACAGGAACATTAACGAACGGTTTAAAAATACTACAGTACATACCGAGATAAGCAGAGCAGAAGATATTTTCAACCTTCATGAGCAGGAGCAAATCAATTTGTTCTGCAGTGCTATCCGTTTAGATTACGGCGAACTGGATGTTGTCCGGAATAAAGATGACGGACAGATCTACATTATTGATGTTAACAATACACCCCAGGGACCTCCGGCAAATACAACGAAAGAAAATGGGAAACGAATGATCAATCTGATTGCAGAATACTTTGAAAATGAATTTTTAAATACAGCTAAACAATAGAAGGCAAGCCATACTATCGGATTTTCAGATGATCATACCTGCACAAACCGTGTTATTGGATCCTTCGTCAATCAGGATAACACTACCGGTAATACGGTTTTTGATGTACGGATCATAAAACAAGGGCTTGGTAGTTTTGAGCATCACATGACCAATATCGTTCATGGATAATTGTTCAACACCCTGTTCTTTCTCCAGTGTGTTTATATTCATTTTATATTTCAGTTCTTTAATTATGCAGCGAACCTCCTGAGTCGTATGCCGGAGGACATATTTGCTGTTCGGTTGCATGGGCTTTTCGCCAAGCCAGCATACCATCATTTCCAGCTCTTGGGCAATGACGGGCTCATTACTCATGCCAACAATCATATCCCCTCTGCTGATATCAATATCATCCTTTAGCGTAAGCGTAACAGACATGGGAGCTATAGCCGATTCAATGGGTTTGCCAAACAAATCAATGCTATCAATTGTTGAAACGAGACCTCGTGGCAACACCTTCACCTGATCGCCGGGGGAAAATGAACCGCCTGCAATACGGCCGGCATAACCCCGGTAGTCGTGAAATTCGTCGGATTGCGGCCGGATAACATTTTGCACAGCCATCCGTTTGGCCGGAAACTGCAAATCAGTATTAATCGGTATGGTTTCGAGAAGCGACAACAGCGGCAAGCCCTGGAACCAGGGCATATTGGCCGACCGGTCTACAACATTATCACCATGCAAAGCACTGATCGGGATGTAATGAACATCAGCAATACCGAGTGTTTGGGCAATGGTTGAAAATTTCTGTTTAATCGAAAGAAAAACATCCTGATCGTATCCGGTCAGATCCATTTTATTAATGCACAACACAATATGGGGTATACGCAGCAACGAAGCGATATAAGCATGCCGTATCGTTTGCTCTAAAATACCATTACGTGCATCAACCAGAATAATTGCCAGATTGGCTGTTGAGGCACCGGTTACCATATTACGGGTATACTGTATATGTCCGGGTGTATCGGCAATAATAAATTTACGTTTCGGCGTATGAAAATACCGGTAAGCAACATCAATAGTGATACCCTGTTCACGTTCTGCCTTTAATCCATCGGTAAGCAAAGCCAGGTTCACATAATGTTCACCCCTGCGTTCGCTGGCCTTCTCAATAGATTCCCACTGATCTTCAAAGATTGATTTACTATCATATAATAACCGTCCGATAAGTGTACTCTTTCCATCATCAACACTTCCTGCTGTGGTAAAGCGCAACAGTTCCATGTCAAGATATGCTTTACTGCTGTATTCGTTCATTCTATACTAATTAAAAATAACCTTCACGTTTACG
Organism: uncultured Bacteroidales bacterium; assembly: GCA_964601385.1. GTDB lineage: Bacteria > Bacteroidota > Bacteroidia > Bacteroidales > JBBRXJ01 > CAZRNJ01. Next base: position 8,633 of record CAZRNJ010000033.1, read on the forward strand.
ATCTTCCATAGCCGACTCGCTGCGTTTATCGTCAGCTCTCCCGCCACGTTCGGTGATACGGGTTGCTGCTATCTCATGAATAATTTCTTCCAGCGAATTCGCCTGCGAAAGAGTGAGCCCGGTACAGGTAATATCGCCGATGGTACGGCATCGGACATCGCGTAATTCAATCTTTTCGTTATCACGCAGGCGCATACAAGGGGCATTAGCCAGCCAAACACCATCACGAAAAAATACTTCGCGTTTATGAGTAAAGTATAAATCCGGGATTTCAATTTTCTCCATAAAAATATACTGCCATATATCCAGTTCTGTCCAGTTACTCAGCGGAAACACCCTGAAATGTTCACCAATATGTTTGCGACCGTTAAAAATATTCCATAATTCGGGCCGCTGATTTTTCGGTTCCCATTGTCCAAATTCATCGCGGTGCGAAAAGAAACGCTCCTTGGCTCTGGCCTTTTCTTCATCGCGCCGTCCTCCACCGAGAGCCACATCAAATTTATATTTTTCGATGGTATCGAGCAATGTCACGGTCTGAAGATAATTACGGCTGGCCAGCGGCCCTTTCTCTTCAATTACCCTTCCGGTATCAATACTTTCCTGCACTGAACCAACTACCAGTTTAACATTGTTTTTCCGTACAAGGTCATCTCGGAAAATTATGGTTTCATCAAAATTATGTCCTGTATCAATATGTAAGAGCGTAAAAGGCACCCGTGCCGGATAAAAAGCTTTACGCGCAAGATAAAACATAACGATGGAATCTTTACCGCCAGAGAATAACAACGCAGGGTTTTCAAATTGCGCCGCCACTTCGCGGATTACAAAAATAGATTCGGATTCAAGTTCAAGGAGATGATTGATTTTATGGTCAGACATACCTGATCAAAGGATTAATTAATTCAACAAGTTTATGAATTGCCTCAGCTACAGAAAGCGATGAGGTATCAATAGACAAAGCCGGATTTATCGGCGGTTCGTAAGGATCGCTGATGCCGGTAAAGTTCATGATCTGGCCTTTACGTGCTTTGGCATATAACCCTTTTACGTCGCGCATCTCACATACCTCAATGGGTGTACTGACATATATTTCAATGAAATCATCCAATCCGATAATCTTTTGTGCCATATCACGCATAGATTTAAGTGGAGAAATCAAACTACAGATTGTAATAATGCCGGTATCAAGAAAAAGACGAGCAGTTTCACTCACACGGCGGATATTCTCGAAACGGTCAGATAATGTATAACCGAGACCATCATTAAGCCCCGTACGGATCTGATCGGCATCAAGCACCCTTACGAGATGACCAGCCATAAACAAACGATCAGCCAGGGCAATGGATAAGGTAGTTTTTCCTGCGCCAGACAGACCAGTAAACCAGATGACTCTGGCGCGTTGGTTAAGAAACAGTTCATATTCTGTACGTTGGATCATCAACGGAATATTATAATCGGCAAAGCTATAATAATTAAGTGTATGGATATTAAGTAAAACAACCATTCCGACTAAGCACTAAAGAGATAAGCTAAAAAACCTAATAAGAAACGAAGGATTATAACTATCATATATAAAAAACAATTATTAATCAATTTTAATATTTTTATTAATAAAATTAAACATTTTATGATTTTTAGTATATAATCATAAAAAATAGTTAGCTTTTAATAAAAAACAGTAATTAACATAATAGAAATATTAAAAAAATAGGGTATAATTTAAAAAATATTATAAAAAATTAGAAATATACCCATATTTAAATTGGGTGAAAATAACCAATTATTCAAAAAATTATAAAATATTTGTTAAATAATATATCTGTATTAGAAAAATGTATATTTTTGTATCATAATTTAAAATAACAAAAAGATGACAACAATCATTCGAACCAAGGGAGCCGGCAAAAAGATAAAAACTATCCTTTTTGTACGCCATCACCTGTTAAAAGGAAAGGAGGTACATGTATCCTTACCGGGAAATAAAGCTGTCCGAAACAGTAAAGTAGCCGGGAGGAGCATGAACCAGAATAAAAAGGAAAAGAAACTTACCGCGGCAGAGTCCCGGTCAAAAAGAAACAAAACATATAATAATCAAATATTAATAGCCATGAAAAAAACAATGATGATTTTAATTGCAGCCATAACCGGAATGGTTACTGTTGCGCGGGCCAATGACACAACAACCAGCGAATCGCCTTTCTTTGTAAAAAGCGACTTTGTTAGCCGCTACATATGGCGTGGACTTGATTACGGCAATGCACCGGCCATACAGCCCTCGGTTGGTATATCGTATAAGGGTTTCACGCTGGGTGGCTGGGGAAGCTATGCCATTGGCGGATTAGACGGATATCTTGAGACCGATTTGTATACCAGTTATGCATTCGACTTCGGATTATCAATTGGTGTAACCGACTATTTCTTTCCATCGGCACCGCTGTCATTCGATACCTCATCGGGGGCATTCGGATTAAGCCGTTCGTTTAAATACTTCAGTGATAAAACACATTATCTTGAAGGAAATCTGGGTTTTGCAAAAGGTTGTTTCAGTTTTACAGCCAACTATATGTTTTACAACCTGAACGACGACATCTATGCCGAACTCAGCTATACGCCGAAAGATAAAAACATCACCTTTTTTGTCGGAGCCGGAAACGAAGGATATGCCGGAGGGTATGCAGGCGGTGAGTTTGCAGTGGTGAATGCCGGTATCGCGATCACAAAGGAAATAGAGATCAGCGATAAATTTTCGCTGCCCATGTTTGGCAAGATCCATGTCAATCCCGATGCCGACCAGATTCACTTAATTGTTGGAATAAGTTTATAACCATTAAACAAGAAAGTCATGAAAAGGATAGAAGCAGTAATACGTAAATCCAAGTTTGATGAGGTAAAAGAGGCCTTGTCAAAAGCAGGAATTGATTTCTTTACCTACTGGGAAGTCAGAGGTATTGGAAAATCAAGACAGGAAAGATTATATCGCGGGGTCATGTACGACACCAGTATTATTGAACGCATACTCCTGTCCATATACGTCAGGGATAAACTTCTTGAGCCAGCAGTACAGAGCATTTTAAAAACCGCTTATACCGGTGAAATCGGTGACGGGAAAATATTTGTCTCCGATGTTATCCAGTCGTACCGGATACGTACCGGCGAAAGTGGTGATGATGCACTGTTCATTAAGGGTGAACAAGAATAAACAGAGAGTTATTAATTCTTAAAATAATATTATGGAAGCTTTAGCAACATCAATTAACACGATATGGGTGCTGATTACAGCGGCTCTCGTATTCTTTATGCAAGCGGGTTTTGCCTTGGTTGAGGCAGGATTCACACGACCTAAAAACACAACCAACATTTTATTTAAAAACCTGATGGATTTTGTTATTGGCACTATTGTTTTCTGGATCATCGGGTTTGGTTTAATGTTTGGCAGTGGAAACGGGTTTATCGGTATAGTTGACTGGTTTACCAGTGGCACCTACCGGACCGATATGCCGGATACAGCGTTCCTGATTTTCCAAACCGTGTTTGCGGCAACTGCTGCAACCATTGTTTCGGGCGCAATGGCAGAAAGAACTAAATTCAGTTCGTATCTGATCTACAGCGCAGTTATATCACTGATAATTTATCCGATATCCGGGCATTGGGCTTGGGGTGGCGGTTGGTTATCCACACTGCCCACGCCGTTTCACGATTTCGCCGGATCAACCGTTGTTCACTCCGTTGGAGGATGGTTGGCATTAGTAGGTGCTGCCGTCCTTGGACCACGCATTGGCAAATATAGCAATGATGGTAAATCACGAGCAATTCCGGGACACAGTATCAGTATGGCAACGCTGGGTGTTTTTATCCTCTGGATCGGTTGGTTTGGTTTTAACCCCGGTTCACAGCTTGCTGCCGCGGGTGAGGCCAATACGAAGGCCATTTCGCTCATCTTTGTTACAACCAACATTGCCGGTGCAGGAGGTGCCTTATCAACCTTACTATTTGTATGGTTAAGGTATAAAAAGCCAACTCTCAGCATGACACTTAACGGTGCATTAGCCGGTTTGGTTGCTGTTACTGCCGGATGTGATGCCGTCTCTCCCGCAGGAGCTCTAACAATAGGTATTATCGCAGGAGTTGTAGTTGTACTGGCTGTTGAATTCTTCGATAAAATTGTCAAAATTGACGATCCTGTCGGCGCAATTTCCGTACATGGTGTCTGTGGTAGTTTAGGTACTATTTTAGTGGGCTTTTTCTCAACTTCACAGGGACTACTATATGGTCACAACTCCGATCTCCTTATCAGCCAGCTAATAGGTGTTGGCAGTGTTGCCTTATGGACTATCGGATGTGGACTGGTACTTTTCTACGGACTCAAATTTACAAATGGTTTAAGAGTTGACAAAAGAGTGGAAGAAGAAGGTCTTGATATCTATGAGCATGGTGAAACTGCTTATAACTAATCCAACCCCTAACCATCAAATCAAAGGTCGTCTGTATTCAGGCGGCCTTTTTTTCTGCATTCCGGATACAGAATACTTCTCTGATCCTGTTATTTAGGATACAAATCAATAATACCGATTGTAAAAAAAACTATGAACTACCTCGCAGCAGAGCTGACAAGGTATCAATAATGATTTTTTTATCGATGCAAGCATCCATTTATCCCGATACGCTGCGCTATCGGGATCAATTTGCTACGCTTCTGAAATTTGAGTCTCACGAATAAATACTATTTTTACAATTAAACAATTTATCCATGAATAAAATTAAAATCATCCCTGCTGCCCTGGTGTTATTAAGTACATCCTTAAATGCCCAGCCCTCAAAGTATTTCCCCGACAGCCAACTGATCACTACCGGCGCTTATTATTATCCTGAACACTGGCCGAAAAGTCAATGGGAACGGGACATAAAAAAGATGGCAGACATGGGTTTTGAGTTTACGCACTATGCCGAGTTTGCATGGGCACAGCTTGAGCCCCGGGAAGGAAAATATAATTTCGGATGGCTTGACACCTGTGTTAACCTGGCCGGAAGATACGGGCTTAAAGTGATTCTTTGCACATCCACTGCCACGCCTCCTGTTTGGCTTACACGTGCCCATCCCGAGATTCTGTGTTTGGGTGAAAATGGCCTTTGGTCTGACCATGGCGATCGCCAGCATGCTTCCTTTTCGAGTGATTTCTACCGTACTTACTCCATGAAAATGATTGCTGAATTAGGCAGACGCTACGGCCAAAACCCAGTAGTTTGCGGATGGCAGCTCGATAATGAACCAAAAAGTTTTAAAGATTACAGTGAAAGTGCACAACGCCGATTCAGACAATGGCTGAAAAACAAATACACAACCATTGACCAGCTAAATGCATCCTGGGGCAATGCTTTCTGGAGCCAGATATACAGCAACTTTGATGAAATACGAATCCCTAAGCCCCTGATCGGCAATAACAATCCGCACGCGCTACTGGATCATCAACGGTTTATGGCCGAAGATGCTGCCTCGTACCTGTCTATGCAGGCCGACACCCTGCGCAAAACCATCAGCAGCAATCAATGGATAACCACCAATTTCCAAACCGGATTACGGAATGCCAATCCACAGATGAACAACGACCTTGATTTTCTTTCCTATACTGTTTATTTAGTTAATGGTTACAACAATGGTATAGGTGAACAAGGATTCCGACGGGGAAACCCGCTTGATATTTCATACAATAATGATTTCTTCCGGCCGATTGGTGGATTCACAGGTGTAATGGAACTACAGCCCGGCCAGGTTAACTGGGGAAAAAACTGCAATCCCCTGCCCCAGCCCGGCTCTGTACGTATGTGGCTATGGCATGCCTATGCCGGCGGATGTGAATTTGCATGTACATACCGGTTCAGGCAGCCATTGTATGGAAGCGAACAATACCATTATGGCATTATTGGCACCGATGGCGTAACACCATCAACCGGAGGACTCGAATATCAGCAATTTATGTCGGAGGTTAAGACATTACGCAATCACTATACTCCGAAGCCGCAAATACCCGATAATTACAATAAAAGGAAAACTGCCATTCTTTTCTCATACGACAATTTATGGGAACAAGCCAACCAGCAGCAAACCAAACAATGGGACTACAGAACACATGTGATATTACGGTACTATAAACCGCTGAAATCGTTCAATGCTCCGGTGGATATCATCCATGCCGGAACCGATTTATCTGCTTACAGCATGGTAATTGCTCCGGCGTATCAGCTCCTCGACAGTGCTCTGGTAAAGAAATGGATGACCTATGCCCAACAAGGAGGGCACCTGATACTAACCTGCCGTACCGGGCAAAAAGACATGAATGCACACCTGTGGGAAGCGCCATGGGCTGCACCGGTAACAAAACTTATCGGAGCCGATTTTATAGCATACGATCTGCTGCCTGAGCATATCCAGGGGAAAATAAGTATGGACAACAAAACCTATTCATGGAACAACTGGGGTGATATTTTAGAGCCACATCAGGAGACAACGGTGCTGGCAACCTATTCGAGTGAATTTTACAAAGGGAAGTCCGCAGTAACAATTAAAAAACATGGAAAAGGCAGTGTGTGCTTTATTGGCGCCGATACGGATGATGGCTCATTAGAAAAAGATGTACTCCGGAAAATTTTCACACAACAAGGAATCTCAACGGAAGACCTCCCGGAAGGAGTACTGATCGAATACCGCGACGGGTTTGGTATTGCAGTCAATTATTCCGACAAACCCTATCCATTAAAAGTACCGTCAAGCTCAAAATTCATTATCGGAAATTCAACCGTTCCATCGGCCGGAGTATCGGTGTGGAAATAGTATCGGTTCAGCGTGTAAAATCATCACGAAAAACAATCGTATTATCCTGCTTTTTCAAAACCACATAATCAACAAGCCCCGACTCTCTGAACGATAATCCGAGTTTAACAATACTGCCGATATTTTCTTTCACTGTATTTGCAAATGCAAGTGTATCGTCCAGATATACCTCAAGGGCATTATTGTTTACATCAACCTTTAGTGTATGCCACCGGCTCATATCAATACAGAAGGGTTTAAGGTCTGTTGTTGTTCCGAAAAAATAATTTTCGCTCAGCCGTGCAAACAGTTTCCCTTCACAACCCACCCGGGCAAAATCAAGATGAATAACTTTGGCAGAATCACCACCTAGTGTTATGTTAAGTATTAATTGACGGATATAATCTCTTTAACTTTATTCTTG
>CAZRNJ010000034.1:0-15646 GCA_964601385.1 uncultured Bacteroidales bacterium
CAGGCCATCATACTGATACGGCTCGGTGCGCTGCGTTTTACAGGGCTTACGAAAAAAGAATTGTTGTGGATGGTTCACCGGCAACCCGGGAAAAAGAGGGATGATGGCGCCAGGCCATTGTTTACAGTATCAACCCGGCGCTATTCTCTCCCTCCGTTGCTGCAAACTTCTGTTGAAGATGCTTATGACGAATTTGACCTCCTCGGATTTCCACTCTCTATGTCAGTGTTCGATCTGCTTCAGACATCTTTTCGCGGCGAGATATCCGCAACGCAGATGACCGGATTTGTAGGGAAAAAAGTGCGGATGGTCGGAAACCTTGTAATTATCAAGTATGTTAAAACAGTGAAAAATGAATGGATGAATTTCGGATGCTTTCTTGATGTTCACGGTCGCTTCTTTGATACCGTGCATTTTCCCCAGTCATTAAAACTATACCCCTTCAGGGGCTATGGCGTATATCTTGTACTTGGACTGATTACCGAGGAATTCGGATTCCCGGTGTTGGAAGTCGAAAAAATGGCTAAACTGCCGTATAAGCAAAGATATTGATGCAAACCAATGACGAAGAAAGAAATATTAACCCGTATTCAGGTTATACTATTTGTACAATCGGTATTAATAACTATAATGCAGAAGCTAATATTTAAACACCTTTCCACCGGCGATAACTTGTCTGGTGGTTGGATCAAACACTGCTTTCTCGCTGGTGCGGTAAGCGGCATTGGTCATGATACAGGCAACCGAATGGTAATATGCGGCATCAACATTGGCATTGGGCTGTTTGCGACTGCGGATGCATTCCATCCAATTACGCATGTGGGCTGTTGTCAGGTTATCTTTGCCGGTATTAGCTGCTGTTGCTGTTTTATTATTTGGGTTTCCGAGAGTAAACTCCTCAAGCAGGTTGGGCTGCATACCCATAGCTTTTGCATGGTCCGGTTGTAAACCGCCGCGTGAAGTAACCATATTCGTGTCAAGGTCGAGGGTGCCGCCATTTGAATAGTATAGTTCTTTTACCCCGTCGGCCGAATTGGTCATCCTGCAATTAAATACCACCTGAAACCCGCTGTTCCGGTTATTGGCAGGCCCGTAATCAAATACGGCAGTAAGGGTGTCGGCATTCTGACGTCCGTCGTTCCAAAGGTAAATGCCGCCATTGACAGCAACCGACCGCGGATAATCGAGACCGCTGAACCAATGCACTGTATCAATCTGGTGTGCCATCCATTGTCCGGGTATACCCGATGAATAGGGCCAGAAGAGCCGGTATTCAAGATACTTGCGCGCATCCCAATTCTCGTACGGGCGGTTGAGCAGATAGCGCTTCCAGTCGGTATCGGTTTCTTTGATTGATGCCACAAGATCTGGCCTGCGCCAACGTCCCGGCTGATTGACCTGCCAGAATAAATCAACGGCTATGATGGATCCGAACTTTCCGCTTTTGATGTATTCGGCTGCAGTGATATAATTTTGTCCGCTGCGGCGCTGTGAACCAACCTGTAAAATTTGTTTGCTTGCTTTCACGGTGTCCAGCGCTGCATTATTATCATCCATGGTCTCGGCAAACGGTTTTTCGACATATACATCCTTCCCTGCTTTCACTGCCTCAATGGTGTGCAACGCATGCTGGAAATCGGCGGTGGCAATAATCACTGCATCAACCTGCATCTTTTCATATAGCTCCTCATTATTACGGGCAAGCTGTATATTTACACCTTTCTTCTCAAAATATGATTTTGCCTCATCTCTGCGCCGGTTCCAGATATCCGACACGGCTACGATTTCAAAATTCAGTTCTTGTGCATGCTCCAATAATGCAGGGTAGAGAGATGCCTTGCCCCGGTCGGCAAAACCCACCACTCCCACACGGATACGGTCGTTAGCTCCTGCAATGCGACCGTAGCTATTAACACTTAGTCCGGCAAGTGTTATGCCGGCAGCACCTGCTGTGGTACGGCTGATAAACTGACGCCTCTTCATGATGAATTGTATTTATTGATTAAAATTTTTTTATTTTGATATTCGTAAAACTGACCCTGTCGCCATGATCCTGCAGCAACAGATGTCCCTGCGGCGCCTCGCCAAATCGTCCATTGATATTGTATTTCGTATCGGCATATTTGCTCATGGCTACAAGCTTTCTGAATGTTTCACTGCCTCGTTCATATTCAACAATCTTTTTGCCATTCAGCCAGTGTTCAACATGTGAGCCGCGGCTGATGATCTCGCCTGAATTCCATTCGCCATTCTTTTTTACGACTTTCGATGTATCTGCAGTAATCAGGTCGTATAATGAGCCAATGGTCCGGTTTCCGTCGCGACCGGCCCGGGCATCAGGATGGCGGGCATCATCCAGTATCTGGAATTCACAGCCAAATGCTGAGCCCTGATTGTTTTTTTCGTTTAGTGTGACAAAATATTTTACACCGCTGTTGGCCGAGTCGGTGAGCATAAAATCAAACTTTAAATGAAAATCTTTGTATTGATTAATGGTTACAATATCTCCGCCGTTTCTTGATTCAGCGCCACCCGACTTCAGCACGGTGAGCATCTGATCGCGGATAATCCATCCCTGTTCAGGAAATGAATTTTTATATGCGCCGCGCCAGCCCGATGATGAAACACCATCGAACAGTAACTGCCATCCTTTAGCTTTCTCCTGATCGGATAGTTTGTTGTAGAGATAAGTTTTTGGAGTCAATGGTGACTGGGTTTTATTTTTTTCAATGGCTTTGGCATCAGTGATGATGCGGATATTACGCCACATGACCTGGGTGTTGAGCTTGGCCGAATCCTTACCAATGCCATGTACCTGAAGTCCGATAAATCCGGATGGTGTCATGTTATCTATAATGTAGGCCGTTGGGATTCCGTTAATCCAGGTACGGATGGTATCGCCGTAGGCCTCTATCCTGTATAAATTCCATTCGCCATTTTTAAAACTTTTACGTCCGGCTTCATTATTTTCCAGATCGTAGAGCCATTTACGCCGCGCCTCATCGTATATTCCTCCGCTCCAAAATCGCGCACGCACCGGGTCGGGGTCGCATTCGACCTGATAGCCATGAACACGCCCATTCATATAATCGGGATAACTGTTACTGCGAATCTGAACACCGGAATTCAATTTGTCGTCCACCTTCATTTCCAGCTCGAGAATAAAATCGGCATAATGTTTCTCTGTGCACAGAAAAGTGTTATCTGTAAATAAAACGGATGTGCCTACGATGCATCCGTTCTCAACCTTGTATGGCGCTTCACCGCCGCGACGCACCCAGCCGTTGAGCGAACGGCCATCAAAAAGATTTGTCCACTGGCTATAACCGGATGTAAAGGATGCTGCGATGATCGCTGTTAACAGTATTCGTCTCATAATGGATAGTTTTTGTTTTTCAGGATGATAAAAGTAAAAATTATTTTACAATTTCAACAGAAACTTTTTTAACCGGAATTATCCGTAACTGGAACCTGGGCTTATTCAATTGAAGTTCTGTAATGAGCCGAACTAGTTGAAATAAGTCGTTTTATCCCTGTCTGTCAGGCGATAGCCAGACAAAATGGGTTAATAAAATGCGTAGAGTTAAATGGCAACAATTTATGCTGGTAAATATTTTCATAAAGGTAATCCCGACACAACAGTTAAAATTTAACACCAATCCGTTCTAACCGTTGCTGGTCGGTGATCTCACCGGGTGTGCCTGTGTAAATCTCTTCTCTTGCTGCGATTAGCCATATCTGGTGTGCTTTCTTCATTGCAATAGACATCTCATGTGTTGAACAGATAATGGTCTTTTTTGCTTCCAGTGCTAATGCAGCCATCAGTGTGATTACTTCGTAGCGTGACGGCAGATCGAGCCATGCTGTTGGTTCGTCAAGAATGATGATTGGTGTGTCTTGAGCTATGGCACGCGCAATGAGCGCTTTCTGGCGTTCACCGTCACTGATGCAGGTAATCTCTTTATCGGCAATCGGGCTGATACCAACTATTTCCATTGCTTTTTGAACGATCTGCCTGTCTTGTGCCGAAAGCATCCCTGTCCAGGGGGTATAGGGATAGCGGCCTGCAGCCACCAGTTCATGAACAGGCATATTGGGGATATGAATGGTTTCGGTTGAAACATAGCTGATCAGTCGCGCCCGCGCATCACGGCTGTGGCTGTGCATGGGTGTGCCAAATAAATCAATACTGCCGGATACCGGTAGAAGTAGCCCGGCTAAGGTTTTCAGCAGGGTGCTTTTCCCTATTCCGTTTCGGCCCAGCAGCGCTATAAAGCAAGAGGGGCCGGCGTTGAAATTTATGCCTGAAACCACCGTCTGTCCGTTATAACCCACAGATAAGCGGTTTGTGCCGATAACGATAGGATTGGCTTCGTTACTCATTGTTGTATGCCGGGTTTTTTAAACAGAATCCAGATCAGTACCGGTATGCCGAACAGTGATGTTACGGTATTAACGGGCAGCACCGCATGTGTTAGCGGCAGATTGGTAGCCATATCGCTTACGAGCATCATGATGGTACCGGTAAGTATCGAAACAAATAACAGATGGCGATGGTCAGCGCTTTTTATTATCAGCCGGCCAATATGCGGAACAACCAGTCCGGTAAACCCAATCGGGCCGCAAAATGCAGTAACACTCGCTGCAAGCATACTGACTGAAAGAAAAATAATTAACCGTGTTTGTGTTATTGCTACACCGGCTGTGACAGCATAGGTTTCGCCCATTTGCAGTATATTCAGCGGTTTAATCATCAGCCAGCAAAGCAGCAGGCCGGCTATTACCGATGGCGCAAGGATAGCCAATGATCCGTAACCGGTATTGCTGATGCTACCCATTGACCAGATAACGAATGACTTTAACATTGTTTCACTGCTGTACAGTTGCAAAACATCAATGATTGCTGATGAGGCATAGCCCAACAGCAGCCCGATAATAAGCAGTGTGTAAATATTTTTCAGCCGGAGCGATAGGATCATAATCAGCAAAAGCATTATAAATGAACCTGCCCATGCAGATAATACCAGAGGTAGTCCCGAGCCAATACCATTGAGCGAAAATACCGATGGTAAACCAAGTACAGCGATAGCAGCGCCTAAGGTTGCGCCCTGACTGATGCCAAGAACATAGGGACCTGCCAGTGGATTGCGGAAAAGCGTTTGCATCTGTAATCCGGCTGCGGGGAGGGCTATACCTGCAAGTACGGCCGTAAGCGCTTTCGGTAAACGGTACTGAAGGATAATAGCTGTCCATTCACTCTTGTTATAAGATTGTGAAAAAAGGATATGGTAAATTTCTTTCGCCGGGATATTTATCTCTCCGGTAAGTATATCCAGCAAAAAAAATAAAATAACTAAAGCCGAGAGGGATAGATAGATGTTTACCCTGTTCTGCATCAATGAGTCGGTCTACTTTGTTTTAAGTTCTTTGAGTGAATCAAGCAACGAAACCATTTCGCCGCATTCTTTCATGATTTGTTTGTAATGCTCTTTGGGGGTTTTGGAACCCTTGCTCTTATCATAATGATACATTTTATATACAATCTCATTCCGCTTTCTTATGATCGCATGAGTGATTTCTTCAACTTTCGTATTTTCTCCGGCGGCATGAAACCTGCTATACGTGTAACATTCGGCCAATAATTCATTGGTCAGGTAATTGATGTCTTTTTTTAAATTTCGTATGCTTGACATAAGCGTTGTATATAGTGCAAAGATAATTAAAATTAATCACGTTTCATTAATCCCGATTTTCGCCGGGATTTTGCAGTTCAAAATTGCAAAACAGCAGAAGTTTCTGCAAAGAGATGTACTGCTTGAATTTATTGGGTTTGGGTTAATCTGTAATGATACATGTTCTGGCTATTTTACCGGGAAATAGCTGTGAGTGAGAGCAAGAAACACTTTGAAATAAAATGAATATCGCATATTTTCATGGTTATCCTTATTTTTGTTTTTATATATACACCTCTATGAAACGATACAGCTTGTTCTTTTTAGGTTTAATTCATCAATGGTTTCTTGTTGCACAACAAAATATTGATGTTACTGCCGATTATTTGGAAATATCTGCCGGGTTTACCGATAGTATTTATAGCCCTTCGGGAAATATTGTTTTTTCAAATCGTCAGGATCCCAATACGGGTTCTCTGAGTTTATTTGGTCTCCATTTTACAAATCGCACCACAACCGTTCTGAAAAATCACATCAGCGGCCGTGCCGAGACAGATACAACATGCACCGATTTTGGCAGTTGCGAGGAGTCCCGGTGGTACGACAGTCCACTGATTGGTGTACGCGGATCAAATACCGTTGTTGAATTCTCGGGAAATATGCGTGGAGATAATTCGCGCAGCGATCCAACAATTTATATCACCGACACCGGTCGTTTTGTTGTGAAGGCCAATGCATATATTGATCTGGTATTTTCACGGTGGACAAATTTCACCCGTTCGCTTTATGTTGCAGGCGATGGTACCGGTACTTTTGAAATTGAGGATGGCTATGTATCCGACCGGTCGGCACTGGGCACTAAACCTTGTGGTACCGGAGCCATACGATTCAGTAATGCTGTGTTCGTTTCTCATTCATCGGCTGCATTGCCCTATTATTACAGACCTAAGATGAGCGACACCCATGTAAAAATTAATTCTCATCTGGTGTTTCATAATGTCCCTGGCAGCCGCTGGATTGTGAAGTCCAATGATCAGATATTTCCCGGCGGTTTCTGGATCTATGAGAATATGACACTTGAAACACAGGAAAATCTTTCCCTGACAGGACAGATTGATACCTTCAAGTATAATGAAAACTATGTCAATTATGGTGGAATGATGTTTTTTAATACGAATCGTACACTCACCAAAACAGGGCAGGGAAGGTTTGTAATCAATGGTGATCAGGCCTACAGCTCCGGATCAACCATGAATATCAACGAAGGCACATTGGAATGGATGACCGATCCGTATATGTACGGAACATTTCATTTTACGAAGGATAAGAATTTCTATACCGGATTAAATCTGATTGTGAATGTTAACGGTCTGGCATCGGTTAAAGCATCGGCAGCCCAGGTTTATCTGAATACATTGTCAGTTAACTCATCGTTGGCAACTGTTTACATAAAGTATGGATGTAAGCTTAATACAACTACTGCTGCACTCAACGGCCGTCTGGTAATAACCATCCCTTCGGCAGTTACACTGAATATCAATGATGTTATTTCTGTTCTTACTCTTGGAACACGCTCCGGGCGATTCGTCGAAGTGTATGACTCCCTGCGCAGGTATTCGTGGGACACAACAAGGTTATATTCGCATGGCGAGCTGAAAGTGACAGGAGTTACGGCTATCCGTAAGGGTGCTGAACCTATGGAAACGTCTGTTTATCCGAATCCGTGTAACGGATCATTTACCCTTGAATTGTGTGCTGCGGTTCTTCCTGCCGGTTTTGTTCTTTATGGTTGTGATGGGCAATGTATTTATTCCTCATTGCTCAGCAATACCGAAAGTATACATTCTGTTTCGGTTCCATCCGGATTGTATTATTATCATATCCGGGGAGCCGGAAAAAAAATCGCTGATGGCAGATTGGTTATTCGTTGATTGCTGATTTTTTTTGAGGGAATGCGAAATATTTTTTTGCATTGTTGTAACAGATGTCCTCAACCATTTTGCCTAGGAATTTCATGTCTGCCGGTATTTCTCCGTTTTCCACATCCGTACCGATCAGGTTACAAAGGATACGCCGGAAGTATTCATGACGCGGGAAGGATAAAAAGCTTCGCGAATCAGTGAGCATACCTACAAAGCGGCTCAGGAGTCCAAGCATGGATAATGTATTCAGATGGTCAATCATCCCGTATTTCTGATCGAGGAACCACCATCCGCTTCCCCACTGCATTTTACCCGGGGTTATTCCGTCCTGAAAATTTCCAAGCATGGTCGAATAGAGTGCATTATCAGCAGGATTCAGATTATATATTATTGTTCGGGTTAGCTTTTGTTCTTTTTCCAGACGGTCGAAAAAGCGCGACATGGCAATGCCCACCGGGTAGTCGCCAATACAGTCAAAACCGGTATCGGGCCCTAATGCAGCAAGCATCCGGCTGTTGTTATTGCGCATGGCGCCTAAGTGAAATTGCTGCGCCCAGCCCCTGCTGTGATCCATAACAGCAAACTCGTAAAGCATAGCTGATTTGAATTTCAGGATTTCTTCGCTACTGAGCTGATCGCCGCTGCGTACCTTGCTGAAGATATGATTGATTTCGCTGCGCGTGTACGATTCGGAATACATCGTTTCGAGACCGTGGTCGCTCAGCCGTGAGCCGTTGGCATGAAAAAATTCGTGTCTCTTATCCAGCGCCATCAATAAATCGTCGTAGGTGCTGATATCTATCCCGGCTGCATCCGATAATTGGTCAATATATTTATTGTAAATAGTAGTGTTTTCTACGGCCATTGCTTTGTCAGGCCTCCAGGTAGGAAATACTCCGGTAGAAAAGTTATCCTCTTTGATCTTTTTGTGCCATTCGAGCGTATCCACCGGATCGTCGGTAGTGCAGATGGTTTCAACATGCATGGCTGTAATGATACTCCGCACGGGGTATTTATTCCGCAACTGTGCTGCTGTCTCATCAAAAATCTCTCGCGCCGTTTGTTTGTTTAGTGTTTTGTGTATCCCAAAGGGTAATTTGAGTTCAAGGTGCGTCCAATGATACAAGGGATTCCGTATGGTATGGGATACCGTTTCAGCCCATTTTTCAAATTTTTCCCAGTCCGTGGCGTTACCGGTGCAGTATTTCTCATCCACTCCGTTTGTGCGCATGGCCCGCCATTTGTAATGATCGCCGTTCAGCCAGATCTGCGCTATATTGTCGAATTTCCTGTTCTCGGCTATCTCTCTTACCGGCAGATGGCAGTGATAATCAATAATGGGCATCTTCGATGCATGGTTATGATATAGTTCCTCTGCGGTTTTATTTTGCAGCATGAAATTTTTATCTAAGAATGGTTTCATCGGTATGTGTTTTTATGGTTTTACTTTTTTGTGAGCCAAAGATAACAATCTTTCATTTTATACGTAATGCGAAATTGTAATCCCAAATTATTCAATAGGAGTATCTGCAAAGTGACAAACTATTTGAATTAGTTGGGATAGTTTAGGATAATATGTTTTGTGTGAAATCTGTTTATATAATCAATTGTTAATTTTACACGAATAATTTTTTTAACATCTGGAACAAAACCAAATATCTCTTTATCTTTGAAACAAAAAAATATGAGAAATTTATTGTTGTTTAGCGTTTTTGTTGCTTGGTATAGCTCACTTTTTGCTGTTCCGCTTTCGGGCGATACAGTGTTTAATCAGACCGATGCCCGTGGTTTTAAGCAGGGATACTGGAAAAAACTGAATGGAAGCGGTATCCCGATTTATGCCGGGTTCTTTAAAGATGATAAGCCGGTTGGACGATTTGTGCGGTATTCTGATGACGGATCGGTGATCGCAGTACTTATTTTTGATCAGGCCGGATCACGTGCCCATGCAACGATGTATTATAACAACGGTAATATTTCGGCTACGGGCTGCTATATCAATAAGAAGAAAGACAGTACCTGGCATTTCTATAGTTATTATTCCAAAGCGCTCAAGGCAACCGAAAACTATTCGATGGATATGAAGCATGGCCTGTCTACTGTTTATTATGACAATGGCGCTGTGAGTGAGATAAAAAATTATGTGCAAGGTAAAAAACATGGTCGCTGGGAGCAGTATTACGAAGATGGCACACTGCGCGCAAAATGCCTCTTCCGGAACAATACGTTCGAGGGAGAGTACATCACCTATTATCCGGATGGCCGCGTGTATGTTAACGGCGCTTACGTTAATGGATTGAAACAGGGTAAATGGAAGTATTTTAATGATCAGGGACAACTTAAAAGTGAAATCGAATATGTTAATGGTATGCCTGTTAATTTGGATAAGCTGGAAGCTGATGAGCTGAAATTTTTTAATGACATTGAAAAGATGCAGGGCAAGATCCCTGAGCCGTCCGAGCAGGACTTCATGAAACCCCAACCCGATGGACAATGATTGGTTTGTTTCAGCATCAGGTTATTTTTTTGTTTCTCGCATGGATGGTAATGCCCTTTGTACAAACGTCTACAGCGCAGGTCGCGCCGGGTAAATATCTTGTTGAGTTTTCAACCAAACAGGGTACACCTTTTTCGATTGATAAACCGGAAGATTTTCTTTCGCAACGGGCCATCAACAGGCGTATCCGTCAGCAGATTCAGATTACTGAGACGGATTTGCCGGTAAACCCCTTGTTTATTGATAGTTTGCAGAAACTGGGATTCAGGATTCTTTCCCGTTCCCGCTGGTTCAACTCTGCGGTAGTACAATCCGGCGATTCTTTGTTGATAGATACACTCGGTAAACTGTCATTTGTCCGCTCATATCTTAAAGTGTCCGGTGCCGGTTATCAGAAATCGTCGGGCGTGGATAAATATGCCGGTGAATTGCAGTTGAATAATATTTCTTCGTCGCATGAGGATGAAATGAATTCTTTTTATGGTAAATCGTTTGCGCAGATTAAATTGCATAATGGACACTATCTCCATCAGCAGGGATTCACCGGAAAAGGGATGCAAATCGCATTGCTCGATGGTAATTTCAACGGGGTAGACAGGCATCCTGCTTTTATTCCTCTGCATATGAATCACAGGATATTAGGGACTCGCGATTTTGTTGAACTCGATAATAATGTTTATACCGGTTATTATCACGGTATGAGTGTGCTGTCTGTGATTGGTGGTTATATTGACGGTTCACTGGTGGGTACGGCTTATGATGCTTCTTTTTATCTGCTGCGCACCGAAGATGAGGGTTCTGAGTACCGGATAGAGGAGGAGAACTGGATCGCGGGGGCCGAATATGCCGACAGCGCAGGAGCTGACGTGATCAACTCTTCCCTTGGCTATAGCTGGTTTACCGATGCAGCGCAGAATTATTTTTATCAGGATATGAATGGAGTTACAGCCCGGATATCGGCTGCTGCAACATTGGTTTTTTCTAAAGGTGTTTTTGTGTGTACCAGTGCAGGCAATCAGGGCAATACCCCATGGTACTATATCACTGCTCCGGCCGATGCCCGTAATATTTATTCGGTTGGCGCAACCGATTTGTATGGGAATTTGGCATTGTTCAGCTCTGCAGGCCCCTCATACGATAGGCGGATTAAACCCGAAGGGATGGCCATGGGATTAAATGTCATCTGCCAGAAGAGTGATGGCAGCACAGGCCCCGGATCCGGTACTTCGTTCGCCAGTCCAATTATGGCCGGCTCTGTCGCCTGCCTTTGGCAGAAGCATCCGGATGCTGCTGCATCGCAAATCAAAGAGGCCATCATCCAAAGCAGTAGTTATTATGATGCTCCATCCGAACGAATGGGATATGGCATTCCCGATTTTAAAAAAGCTGATGAAATATTGTCTGTGGCCGAAAGCAATTCGCTTAACAGCAACACACCGGTTATGGCATACCCCAATCCGTTCAGCAATTATTTTATGGTCGCATTTTATACTCCCGATTCAGCAATAAATATCACTCTGCACGACTTAAAGGGACGCCTGGTATATGAGAAAAACTATGGAAGTACAAAGCATTCGTTTGTATTTGTTGCTCCTGGCTTTGAGTTGCACGATGGATTATACATTATGACCGTGAATGGCACACGTTATCACGAGAAACTGAAGATTATTAAACGACCGTAGAGCCATGGAACGATTGACATTGCTGGAATTAAATCTTTCGGTGCAGCAAGCCCTGCACGATGGTCTTCCCGGCCGTTTCTGGGTTACAGGGGAAATCAGCGAATGCCGGTTGAACCGCAATGGCCATTGTTACATTGAACTGGTGCAGAAAGACGGCGACAGCGAGAAGTTAGTGGCGAAGGCGCAAGCCATCATTTTTTCGTTTACCTACCGGATGCTGCGTCCATTTTTTGAAACCGCATCGGGCACTGTGCTACAGCCCGGCATCAAGGTGTTGCTGAATGTAAATGTTGAATTTCACGAGTTATACGGATTCTCGCTTCAGGTGCATGATATTGATCCTGCGTATACTGCAGGTGACCTGGCTATGAAGAAGGCAGAGATTATCCGGCGACTCGAAAAGGAGGGAGTACTGGATATGAATAAACAGATAGCTGAGCCGCCGGTCTTTCAGCGGATAGCTGTCATATCATCCGAAACAGCCGCCGGTTATGGCGATTTTATGGATCATCTGGTTAATAATGAATATGGTTTTGTGTTTTATTGTAAGCTGTTCCCTGCACTGGTACAGGGTGATGGAGCGCCGCAATCAATCATCTCGGCGCTCGAAAAAATATTTAGCCGGTCACACCTTTTCGATGCTGTCGCACTGATCAGGGGTGGTGGCGCGCAAAGCGACCTTAATTGCTTTAATAATTATGAACTTGGCTTTCATATCGCTCAGTTTCCCCTGCCCGTGATTACTGGTATTGGCCATGAACGCGACGATACAGTGGCCGACTGTGTGGCCTTTAGTAAGCAAAAGACACCAACCGCCGTTGCCGATTTTTTTGTTCGTCACATGAAGACATTCAGTGATGGGCTTGATGAGCGGTCGGGACAACTGACTTCCTTTGCCCTGAATACCATCAACCGGGAACAAAAACTTTTATCAGGATTTGTGAACCGCTGTGTGATAGTTGGGATGAAGGGATTATCATCAGCCGAGCGTCAGCTCGATGCCGGACAAAAGCAGATGGTATTGAGCGCCCGGAATATTTTGAGCACAAGCGGTAAAAAATTGTTTTTGGCTTCGCAACGGGTGAATACTTCTCTGTCATTCCGTTTGCAGCATGCTGCCGGTCGTATCTTAACTGTGCAATCAACTGTAAAAAAGATGGTATTCACTGTTTTTCATTCGAGCAATATGAAACTGGATAATTTCGCAAAGCTCATCCGGCTCCATGATCCGCGTATCCTCCTGAAAAAGGGCTATTCCATCACCCGGCACAATGCAACCATCGTCCGGTCGGCAGATATGCTCAACTCCGGTGATGTATTGGAAACCGAATTATTTAATGAAAAAATTAATAGCAAATTGTTAAAATAAATCGTATGGCAAAGAAGGAAATCAGCTACAGCGAGGCCATGGCAGAAATTGATTCAATACTTGCCGGCATCGAACAAGACGAATTGGATGTGGATGAGTTGTCGGAAAAGGTGAAACGCGTCAGCTTCCTGATCAAATTATGCAGAGATAAGCTGCATAATACCAGGCAGGAGGTGGAGAAAATTTTTGAGGATATGAATCAGGATGAGAATGACGAGTAATACTGCCGTAGAAAATCTTCCTTCTCCCGAATTTTCGGGAGAAGGATTGATTTTCAAGAGCGTTTTTCAGTTGAGCCGATTTAATTGAAAAAAACGGGTTTATTCTAAATGGCATAAAAAATCCGGTAGTGCTCAATGGTTTATAAATCCTGTTTGTGTATTCATAAAAAACAATTAGGTTTGTGCCGTTAATTATTAAAACAATTAAACAGATGAAATTACTTGAAGGAAAAACAGCCATTATCACAGGCGCAGCCCGAGGCATCGGTAAAGCAGTAGCTATGCGTTTTGTACAGGAAGGCGCAAATGTAGCCATCACTGACCTGGTATATAATGAAGTGATGCAGGAAACAGAGAGCGATCTGGCTAAAGCCGGAACAAAGGTTAAGGGTTACGCATCGGATGCCAGTAAGTTTGAAGAAACACAAAAACTGGTTGATCAGATCGTAGCTGATTTTGGCACTGTGGATATCCTGATCAACAATGCCGGCATCACGATGGATAACCTGTTGATGCGCATGACCGAGGAACAGTGGGATAAGGTGTTGTCTGTTAATCTCAAATCAGTGTTTAATTTTTCACGCGCAGTGCTCAAACCCATGTTAAAACAACGTGGCGGAAGTATTGTGAATATGAGTTCGGTGGTTGGCGTTGGCGGCAATGCCGGTCAATCCAATTATTCTGCATCCAAGGCAGGCATTATCGGTTTTACCAAGTCGGTTGCAAAAGAGCTGGGTTCACGCAATATCCGCAGCAATGCTGTGGCCCCCGGATTCATTATCACCGAAATGACAGCCAAACTGCCTCCCGAAGTAGTCGATGAATGGAACAACAAAATTCCTTTACGCAGGGGAGGAACACCCGAAGATGTTGCTAATGTTTGCGTTTTCCTCGCATCAGACTTGTCGGCTTATGTCAGCGGTCAGGTGATCAATGTGTGCGGGGCAATGACAACCTGAAAAATAAAAAAAGAATGGTTTAACCACCTCATTTCAGGTGGTTTTTTCGTTTATAGAAATGATGAATGGCAGGATACTGATTTATGGTTTATTTGTTTTCGCGCTTTGGTCGTGCGCAGCCGGAGGCATTGTCTATATTGATGTGCTCAGACCTTCGGGTATTGTGATTGATAGTGCGGTGAAAACGGTTTCAGTTACTGCACGCGTAAGCCGTTTATCTGCGGTTGATCTGTCGTCAAATATTTATCCGGATAAACCATCGGGGACTGAAGCCGTAAGCTATGCAGCCGGTCAGTTTGCCGATGCTTTCGAATATTTTCTTTCTGCTTCACCACGTTTTAATATGGCTGTTTCGGTAATTCCTGCCACTACATCCGACTCCTCTCTGAGTCAGTTGTCGTGGGATGCTGCTGCTGCTATGCTTGAGACAAAGGGAAGCCATGCGCTGGTGTCGGTTGACTATTTTGATATTCATGATTCGTTCCGGATTTTTTATGATCCTGCTGTGTATTCATACCAGGCATCGCTTTGGATCATCTGCCGGTCGCTGTGGCGATTTTATGATGTTAAACGTCGTAATGTGGCAGATGAATTTCTTCTGCGCGACACGATTTACCGCTATGCTTTGGGCGAAACGCCTACAATGGCTGTTCTGTCTCTCCCTTCTATCTATTCGCTCATCAGTGAAGCATGCAACTCTGCCGCTTATCGCTATACCGAACGGATTGCGCAGGTGTGGATCAGGGAAACAAGGAATTATCATACGAAAGGGAATTATGATTTGCGAATGGCCGGATGGTATGCCCAATCAGGTAAATGGGACAAAGCAGTAGAGATATGGAAATTCAATGCTGAGAAACACTCATCCCGCGGCCGGGCAAAAGCGATGTTTAATACTGCTCTCGCTTATGAAGTGGACGACCGCCTTGATGATGCTTTACGTTTGGCTCTGGTTTCGTATGGTATTGATTCGTCGTGGCGAACCCTCCAGTATATTAAGTTGTTGAATAACAGAATTGTAGTTAAAAATTTGATTAATAAGCAATTATATCGCCAGTGATTTATATAATCATCTAATAATCTTTGTATTATATTTTATTTTTCTGCAAAAAGTAATTCAATACGGATTTTTTCACTTAATTTTGCGGTGGTTTTAGAAAGGTTTTGTAGAAAGCTTATGGATAGAAGGTTTCTGATACGATCACACGTACTCGTCTTGTTGCTGTTGATGTTCAATTATCGATCATTCACAGAATTGGGCGGAACAAATCCCGTAGAAGGAGCAATAGATGAAACCCACGTCAATACTATATTTTTTAATTAT